>JBOGYB010000350.1:0-2876 GCA_050696555.1 Solirubrobacteraceae bacterium
GCCTTGTTGCGCTTCGCCATCAGCTTCGCCGTCAAGGGCAGTGCCGGGCGCAACATTGGGCGTGGCAAAGGCATCTTCGCGTTGCCCGCATAGCTCTCCATGCAGCCGGGGTCGCGCAGGAAGGCCACATCGAGAATGCGTCGCGGCACGCTCTGCAGGACCTCGTCCCCCCACCGCTCAGCCTCGAGTACCCGCGCGCGCGCCACCGCGTCCGACGGTGGCGGCAGCAGCGCGGGGTCAGGCACGAGCGCATCCAGGCGCCGCATGATCGTCCGCGATCCCGCCAACCGCTCCTTGTCGATCTTCAGCCCGGGTACCGTGTTGCCGCCATACAGCAGCGGTCCCATCGCGAGCTGTGTGAGCGGCAGCAGATCTACGCGCTCGTACTCGATCGACTTGCACCGCAACGCCACCTCCACGGCGGCGCAGGGGTGCGATCCCGGCAGTGCGTACAGCTTCACCTTCACCCCACGGAGCATATGCCGATCCTCTCCTGCGTGCGTCCTGGCTGGCTCGCCGACCAGTTTTTCGGCGGGGGTCGATGCAGCGCGGACCGCCTGCCCCCATAATCCACCGCCATGCTGCTCGCAGTCGACGTCGGGAACACCCAAACCCACTTCGGCACCTTCCGCGGCGAGGAGCTGGTAGAGCACTGGCGCTTTGCCACCGTCCGCGAGTCCACCGCCGACCAGCTCGGCGCCGCACTTGGCAACCTGCTGGAGCTGCGCGGCGTCTCCTTCAAGGACGTATCAGGCTCGATCGTCTCCTCCACCGTCCCCCACCTGGAGCCCGAATGGTCGGCGATGGCCGAGCGCTATCTCGGCCACAAGATGCTCGTAGTCGGCCCCGGCCTGAAGATGGGCATGGCGATCCGCTACGACAACCCCCGCGAGATCGGCGCCGACCGCTTGGTCAATGCGGTTGCCTTGCGCGAACGCTTTGGTGGGCCGGCGGTGTGCGTCGATTTCGGCACCGCCACCACCTTCGACATCGTCTCCGCGGCGGGCGAGTACATCGGCGGCTCGCTGATGACCGGCATCGAAGTCTCCCTCGACGCGCTCACCACCCGCGGCGCGCGTCTGCCCAAGGTCGAACTGGCTCCCCCCAAGACGGTCATCGCCAAGAACACGATCGATGCGATCCGCTCCGGCGTGGTGTTCGGCTACGCGGGCGCGATCGACGCGATCCTGCGCCGCATCTACGACGAGTTGGGCGCGCGCGCGAGCGTGGTCGCCACCGGCGGCCTATCGAGCCTCGTGGTTCCCTTCACCGAGGAGATCGAGCAGGTCGACGACCTGCTCACCCTCACGGGCCTGCGTCTGATCCACAAGTTGAACGCAGAGTAGGCACGGCGGCTCCCCCCAACGGCCACTCGCCAGCCTATCCCCACGGGGCACGCGGCGATTCCCCACAATAATGGGGCGATGGCAACCTCCGCCCGCCTCACCGACTCCTGGGAGCTGGGACCGCTGAAGGTCCCCAACCGCGTCATGCTCGCCCCGCTGGCCGGCATCGGCAACTGGTTCGTGCGCCTGCAAGCCAAGCGCTATGGCGCCGGCATGGCGGTCTCGGAGATGGTCTCCTCCCACGCCATCCTCCACAACAACGAGCGCACCTGCGTGGAGATGCTTCGTATCGACCCCCGCGAGAGAGATCCCACCCTGCCCGCTCCCGGCGGTCCGGTGTCGATCCAGCTCTTCGGACAGGAGCCCGACGTCATGCGCATCGCCGCCAAGGCGGTAGCGCACGCCGGCGCGGACGTCATCGACCTCAACATGGGCTGTCCCGTCCCCAAGGTCTGCAAGACCGGCGCCGGCGCCGCCCTGCTGGACGACCCCGACACCGCGCTGGCGGTGGCCCGTGCCGCCCGCGAGGGCTCCGGCCTGCCGGTCACCGTCAAGCTCCGCTCCGGCCGCCGCTCCGGCGATACCTCCGGCTTCGATCTCGCCCATCGCCTCGTCTCCGAGGCGGGCGTCGCGGCGATCGCCTTCCACCCCCGCTCCGCCGCCGTCCACCACAAAGGCACCCCCGACTACGATCTCGCCGCCCGCCTCGTCGCCACGCTCGACGCCCCGGTCATCCTCACCGGCGGGCTCTCCGACGCGGAGCAAACCCTCTCCGCCTTCCACCACACGGGCGCCGCCGCCGTCATGCTCGCCCGTGGCTCGCTAGGCAACCCCTGGCTGTTCGCCCAGGTGCTTGGCACACGCGCGCACCCCCCCACCCGCGAGGAGGTCCTCGACGAGCTTCACTGGACGATCGACCGTGCCGTCGAGCATCTGGGGGAGCAGCGCGCCACCCGCTACCTGCGCAAGTTCTACCCTTGGTATGTCTTGCGTCTCGGCCTCGAGAAGCTCCTCGCGAAGCAGCTCGGCGAGTCGCTCCAGCAGGCGGCGTCCCTGGGGGAGGCGAAGGGTCTGCTGGCGGGGCATCCGGCGGCTGTCCTCACCCCCGCCTGACGGCTCGCAAAGCGCGTCTCAGTGGCCGTCATCGCGCTCGCTATACTGCTGCGCTCGCCGCGCGCTCCCCGCGCTGCGATTTCCCCGCCCACGGCGGGTTTTTCATCGCCCGGTACACACACCAACCCGCGGATTCAAGTCCCCATGCCCAAGGACGTCATCCTCACCCCCGAAGGTCTCGAGAAGCTCAAAGACGAGCTCGACCTGCTCTCCACCGCCAAGCGCCGCGAAGTGGCTGAGCGGATCAAGGAGGCCCGCGAGTTCGGCGACATCGCCGAGAACTCTGAGTACGACGATGCCAAGAACGAGCAAGCCATGCTCGAGTCCCGCATCGCAACGCTCCAGGAGAAGCTCCGCATGGCCACCGTCATCGACTCCAAGGAGATCTCCACCGACGTCGTCGGCGTGGGCTAGGTC
>JBOGYB010000351.1:0-2875 GCA_050696555.1 Solirubrobacteraceae bacterium
CATCTACCCCCAGCAAGCTGCTGATCTTTCACGGTGGCACGCAGGATCGAGCGCGCTCGGTGTGCCTCAACGCGGATGCCGGCCCTAGAGATCATCGGCTGAGCGACAATCGAGGCGCCTTTGAGTAGCCGTCGTGCTGCTTCGCACATGCTGGTGAGCTGCGTGGCCTGCCGGCTACGCCAGCCCAAGCCCTGGCTACTTGCTGGCATGGCGTGTGCAGTGGTGGATGTTGCTTGTTCGCTCATAGAGTGACCGATGTGAGCGCCGAGGTTGAGCCTTCACTGTCGGTGAAGCGCGGCAGGATTTCGTTGGCGTACACCTCGAAGAAACCCTGCTCGGCCAGGCCGGCCTGCCTTACGAGCTCTCGGGGCCCGAACGCCTCGCTGGATAGGAAATAGCCGATTCTCACCTCTGTTCTCCTTGTTCTGGTTGCGATCCATGCGTCTCATACCCGCCAGGGCGAGAGTCAAATCGGACTCGGCCAGCCGGGCACAGACGGGGAGGGTCAGTCGCGTGGTCCGCGAATACAGCTGGAATGAGCGACGTTCCTGAAGGCGTAGTGCTGGAGCGCAACCGTGACCTGACAGGACGCTCCCACCACCCCTACTACCGACGAGCCCTGCTGTGCCTGATCGCCGTGCTGCCAGTGTTGACGCTGCTCGGCGTGTTCGGACAGAAGCCAAGCACGACGACCGCCGAAGCCCAAGCGGCAAAGCTAAGCGTCACCGCTCCAGAGCGGCTGCGAAGCGGGCTGATCTTCCAGGTTCGCGTCGAAGTGCTCGCACACCGGAACATCCGCGAACTGCAGATCGTCTTCGATAAAGACTGGTGGGAGTCCATGAGCGTCAACTCGATTGAGCCCGAACCCAACAGCGCGGCTTCCCAGGACGGGAAGATCGTCCTCTCCTACGGCGCCCTACAGGCCGGACAATCCCTTACTGCCTGGATCTACTTCCAGGTCAACCCAACGAACGTCGGCAAACGCCGCGAGGACGTCGAGATCACCGACGGCTCGACGCCGCTTGCGCATCTACACCGATCCCTCACGATCTTCCCCTAGCTCATGGACCTTGTAATCCGCGCCACCGTCGTCTTCTTCTTCATCTTCCTCGTCACGCGCGTCGTCGGTCGCCGCCAGCTCTCAGACCTCGAGCCGTTTGACTTCATCCTGCTCGTTGTCCTCGGCGACTTGGTGCAGCAGGGCATCACCCAAAGCGACGAGTCGGTCACCGGCACACTGATCGTGATCTCCACGATCGCTCTCCTCTCGGTGGGAGTGAGCTGGATCTCCTTCCGCTCAGCCAGGGTCCGACAGATAACCGAGGGTGAGCCAATTGTGCTCGTCCAAGACGGCCACCCCATCGAGCGCAACCTGCGCCGAGAGCGCATCACCCTCGCAGACATCCAAGAGGAGGCCCGCCAAGCACAGATCGTCTCGCTCGCAGACATCCAGTGGGCGATCCTCGAGAACGACGGAAAGATCAGCTGCATCCCACGCCGCGACTGAGACAACGCCGCCTTCGGGTAACAAAGACGCAATGAGCAACGAACACCAGCCGCCAACACAAGACAGTAGCGGCGACGCCAGCCCCGAGCGCCGAGAGACCGGGGCTGAGCGGCTGGACCGCAACCTCGAGGAGATGACAGGCGAGCTGCGCGTGGTCGTCACTGGCGTGCAGGTGCTATTCGCGTTCCTGCTGATCGTGCCGTTCAATACCGGTTTCGAGCATGTCGATGGCTTCGAGCGCGCCGTTTACTTCATCACGTTGATCCTCGCCGCACTCTCGGCAGCCTGCACAATCGCTCCCTCCGCGCAGCACCGTTTCCTCTTTCGCCATGACGACAAGCAGCATCTGGTGTTCCTCTCAAACCGCATAGTGATCGCGGGGTTGGCGTTCCTCGCGCTGGCGATGTGTGGGTCTCTGCTACTGGTCGCGACGAAGCTGTTCGGCGCAGTAGTCGGCGCCTTCACCGTCGTCCTTGGCGCGCTCCCATTCCTGGTGCTGTGGTTCATTCTGCCGCTCACACGCCGAGCCCAGCTCGAGGAGACCGCCCGCAGCAGAGAGCGTTATGAGAGAAAGCGTTGATCGAGGCGCCTTCCACTGCCGCTAGCCTACTGCGTGTGCGACCGGTCAGATGGAACCTAGCGGGTAGCGCTGGCCTGTCAGTCTGCGGGTGACGGAAGGATCGCGGGTTAAGGCTCGATGCGCTCGACGGTCTCTACGCGGTCGATCGCGCGGGCGAAGGACAGGGACGGCCCCTACGCCGGTCGCCTCGGCGCAGGCGACGAGGTATGCCTCGGCGAAGTCCAGACGGTCGATCTCATAGATCTCCAGCGAGCGCAGCAGCAGGCGGGCGTCAAGGACGGCCACCGAGGGTAGGGCGATCGCGGCGCGCATCAGCTCGGCGACGCGGACGCGGTCTACCTCATAGAAGGACTCGAGCACGTAGACGCACTCGGCGAGTACAAGGTCTGCGAGCAAGAGCTGACCATTTGCGGCGAGGATCGCGGTCGCGCGCTTGGCCATCGCGGACGGGTCGCCGGTAAGATGGCGCACCAGCACGTTGGTGTCGAGGAATGCCTTCAGCGTCGCTTCTCCGCGCGCGAGCTACGGGTCTGTCGCAGGACCTCATCCCACGGCGTTCCGCGCTTAGCCTGGGGCACCGCGACCGAGCCTGCCATGCCGATGAAGTCGGGGGTCTTTGCGACGATCGCCCGCGTGCGCTCCACGCGGAAGACGACCTCATCGCCCTCGTGCAGCTCCAGCGCCTCGCGTACTGCCTTAGGGATCGTGACCTGCCCCTTGGATGTCAAACGCGCCGAGGAATCCATTACACCATTCTCCTTACCTATTGTATAAAGTAAGGATAACAG
>JBOGYB010000352.1:0-2871 GCA_050696555.1 Solirubrobacteraceae bacterium
CGTATAAGCAACAGCTTTAGCACCAGCGATATTCACACAAGCAGAACCGGAAGAATTACAATCCTGCCACTGGTAAGCGTAAGAGGTCGGACTGCCCGTCCAAGTACCATGCGCAGCGCTCAAAGCCTGCCCTTCGGTGGTGGTCCCACTCACTGTGGGCAAGGACGTATTCGCAGGCGCGCCCGGAGGAGGAGGTGGAACCGCGGCTACCACGGCAGTCGCGGCCGAAGAAGCAGATGCAGAGCCACCTTCATTACTCGCTGTTACAACGACGCGCAACGTGTCACCTACATCGCCGGCCGTCAACGTATAAGCAACAGCTTTAGCACCAGCGATATTCACACAAGCAGAACCGGAAGAATTACAATCCTGCCACTGGTAGACAAACGAGCTGGGACTACCAGTCCAAGTACCATTGGTAGCGTTCAATACCTGACCTTCGGTCGTAGTCCCACTCACCGTCGGCAAAGAAGTGTTCGTAGGCGCAACCGGCGGAGGAGGAGGCGGCGGCGGGGGGATTGCGGCAGCGACCGCGACGTTCGTCTCGGTAGTAGCGACTTGACCCAACGCATCGGTGACCGTGAGGCGTACGTACTTCGTCCCCACTTCCTGAAACGCAAATGACAGCGTCTGGCCAATACCTAGCGGCCACAGCGGTGTGACCGGCTGAAGCGCTGAACCGTCGTCTGACCATTCATATGTGCAAGGTTCATTCGGGCAAGTAGAAGCGGAGCCGTCGAATTCGACCGTTTCACCTGCGACCGGAGAGCTCGGCGCAAAGCTGAAGCTTGCCGTAGGCGCAGGCGCAGGCGGGGGTGTGACAACGGGTGGAGTAGCAGCGGAGCTTGCCGAGCTCGTTCCAACTTCATTGCTTGCGGCTACTACCACACGCATCATGTGGCCGGTGTCGTTTGAGGTGAGCTTGTAGTTCGCGCCGGTGCCACCGCTCGCGTTTGAGCAGTTTGCGCCGGACTTGTCACAGTCCTGCCACTGGCGTGCAAACGATGTGGGGCTTCCGGTCCAGGTGCCGTCGGTGGCACTGAGGACCTGACCCTGGACGGGTGTGCCGCTGATTGCGGGTAGGACGGTATCGGCAGGCACAACCAGAGTAGGTTCGACAGGCGCGGGGGGGCTGAAGACCGGTTCGGCTGCCGTGACATAAGCCGATACGGGGCAGTCGGCGTACCTTTTTCCGGTTCTCCAGGACGAGGGCAGCGAGCCAAGTCCCGTTTGTGCGCTGGTCTCGCTGGGACATGGGCCGTTGCGGCGATCGCGATAGCGAAGCGTTCCGCGCTGCCCGAGCAGTGCCAGCCAATAGCTCTTTCCGGCTACCAAAGAAGTTGGAGCAAGCGCCACGACGTTCCAGCTCGACGACTGGACAGTTGTGATGGACCCAACGCTCAACAGCGACCCGGGGTGACCCGTAGCGGTTGAGCTGTACAGACCCACAGTCAGGGTGCGCGCCGAATTGTGAGAGTCAACATATATATGGGACACACCTGCGACGTCCGAGGCATTCGCCTGAAAACGAAACGCTTCGGCTTCGCCCGCATTGAGGTAATCCACGTGCGACTCCACGGCACTGTCACCGATCAGCGTCGCGGCTGAGATCGTAGCGGTGTTATGTAGCGCCACAACCTTTACAGTCTTTCCCCTGTGTGGATGTTTGCGCTTTACTTTGCGGTGGTGTCCAGTTCGATGGTGCGCTGCACGAGTTGTTGCACGGTATGAGTGGCGTGCAGCCAGCGCCGATGGGGCAGCCAGGGCGAGAATCAGCGCGAAGGCGATCGAGAAGTTACGAGTAAGGGGCTTGAGCATCGGTGGCCTCCCACGAGGGGTGTTGGCAGGTGCCCTCTCCTTCTCGACCCTTGCGTATTGAGCCTTGACTCTTTGCGGTTCATATTGGACACAGTCGGGTAGGTCTGGACGCATGATTGCGTAAGACCCCGCATCTCCCATACCGAACAATTGCGGTGTAGATGCCATCGGCCACTCGCACGACTCCTTTCAGAACCGTGGAGGGTGCATGTTTCTACTATGGTCGGCAGGTGCCGACCGACACGCTTAGCGTCCTGCTCGCAGACAGCCAGCCCTTCTTCCGCAACGGATTGCGTGGGATGCTTGAAACCGCCGGAATGTCAATCGTTGGAGAAGCGACGACCGGCGTCGAGGCCATCATGCTGGCCGGCGAGTTCAAGCCTGATGTTGTGGTCATCGACCTGAGCATGCCCGAGGCTCCGGCGGGACGAGCGCTACGGCAGATCGCTACTGCCAGCCCGGATTCCCGGATTGTGGTTCTGACCGGCTCGAGCGACGAGCCGGATGTGCTCGAGGCATTTCAGGCAGGTGCATCCGGCTTCCTCTTCAAGAGCACTCGGGTGGATGAGCTGGTGGACGGCATCCGTCAAGCGGCTCGTGGCCAGGCGGTGCTCTCCCACGACGCGATGCGTACGCTTGTGTCGCGCACGCCGGAGGACCCAAAGGAGTCGGGGTCAAGCCCTAAGCAACCATCCTTGACCAGCCGCGAGCTCGACGTATTGCGCTTGATAGTCGAGGGCGCCGACAATGTTGCGATCGGGTTAGAACTGTCTATCAGCCGTCATACCGTAAAGCAGCACGTTACGAACATCTTCGAGAAGCTCGAGGTGCGTACTCGCGTCGAGGCAGCTGTGTACGCCGTACGTGCCGGGCTCGTCTGAACCTGCGCTGGAATGCCGACTATCGCAGTGCTACGCGGTCGCGCCGAAGTGTTCGATCGCGCGAAGCGCGGCGTCGCGGTCGGCGACGCCGAGCTTTGAGACCCCGGCGGAGATGTGACGGCGGACGGTTATCGGCGACAGCGACAGCATCTCGGCCACCTCTACCGTGCTC
>JBOGYB010000353.1:0-2839 GCA_050696555.1 Solirubrobacteraceae bacterium
GTGACATGCGCCGCGCTTCTTCCGGGTAAGGCTCTAAACTCGTCCGCCCGATGCCCATTTTGGTGTCAATTCGCACAGGGTCTCGCGTGAGCCCCCGCAACTGGGCAACAACTCACACCATCCTCGACCCTGGATACTAAGAGCCGCCGATGCCCCCAATCGCTTACTTCGGAATCGAAAGCAGCGGCCTGAGCCTTGCGATCGACCTCTTGATTCTCTTCCTCGTGGTGCTCTACGGGTCGCTCATCTACTGGACCTACGCAGACGCCCGCCGGCGTATCGCCGATCCGATGTTGATCGGATGCGCCACCGCCGCATCCCTGTTCCCGTTCGTGGGCACCATCGTGTACATGATCCTGCGCCCACCGGAGTATCTGGAGGACGTACGCGAGCGCGAACTGGATCTCCAGGCCGCCGAAGCGCGCCTTCACGAGCTGGATTACAGCCTGTGCCCGCACTGTGACTACCGCATCGAGCGTGACTTCATCCGCTGCCCGAGCTGTCTACGAAAGCTCAAGGAGCGCTGTACCAGCTGCTCCAAGCCGCTTGACCGGGCATGGACTATCTGTCCCTATTGCGAGACCGAGGTCCCCGAGACCAAGCCGACGCGTCGCACTCGTCGCGAGCGAACATCTACGGGTGATGCTCCGTCACGGACCCGTGCCGGTGCCGACCCAGAGCTCGACGAGCTCGACATGGGGCCTTCGCGCTCGCGCACGAGCGAACGTGCCGCTGTGAGGGCCCCGGAGACCGCTACCTTGCTCACCGACGGCGCGCCTCGCGCCTCGGAGCCCGCCACCGCGAGTGAGCAGGTGCTCATCGAGGAGAACGGCAAGCCAGACCCCACCAAGCCCCCCGCGCGCCCGCGTGGAGCAAGTCGTCCCCGCTCCGGCAGCTGACGACCTTCCGGGCTCAAGCAAAGCCTCTTAACCAAAGGAACATATGGACCGCACTTTGATCCTCGTAAAGCCCGACGCCTTCGCCCGTTCTCTCACCGGCGAGATCATCGCCCGCTTCGAGCGTAAGGGACTGCGTATCGTCGCTCTGCGGCACATGACCGTGCCGGTGGAGCTCGCCGAGCGCCATTACGCCGAGCACGCCGAGAAGCCTTTCTTCGGGGAGCTTGTCGAGTTCATCACCTCGGGGCCGATCGTCGCGATGGTGTTCGAGGGCACCGACGCGGTGAGAGCCGCCAGGCAGCTCATCGGCGCCACCAACCCACTTGACGCGGCGCCAGGTTCGATCCGCGGGGACTTTGCGATCGAGATGGGACAGAACATGGTGCACGGCTCCGACTCTCCGGAGTCAGCCGCCCGCGAGGCGGCTCTGTTCTTTCCAGACCTCAACGGCTAAGGGCTTGCGACGGGCGTGATCGCAACGGAGAGCGCTGAGCCCCATCCGCTGGTCCTGGCCTCTGCCTCTCCGCAGCGTCGCGCGATCCTCGAACGTGTCGGGGCGCGCTTCACGATCCGGCCCGCCAATGTAGATGAGATCGGGCAGGGCGACCCCGCGGAGGTGGCCATCGCAAACGCGCTCATGAAGGCGCGTGCAGCGCGGCTCCATGAGCAGGAGACCGTGCTCGGTGTCGACACGCTGGTGGCACTTCACGGGGTCATCTACGGCAAGCCCGTCGACCGCGATGCCGCCCGTGACACGCTGAGGGCCCTCGGTGGCGCCACCCACACCGTCTGCAGCGGCCTTGCGGTCTTGCGTGACGAGCATGAGCAGGTCGCGGTGGCTCGCACAGAGGTGTCCTTCCGCGAGTTGAACGACGCGACGATCGAGTGGTATCTGGCCAAGGAGGAGTGGCGTGGGCGGGCCGGCGGATATGCGATCCAGGGGGCCGGTGCCGCGCTGGTGCGCGAGATACGGGGGGACTACGAGAACGTTGTGGGTCTCCCGCTTGGCACGTTGCTCGATCTCTTGCCGGAGTTGCTCTAAGAACTGCTCCCACCAGGACTCAACCGCGAATTGCCTGCAAATACGCTGTCATGCGTGCAGGGAAGGCAATGGGGTCCGCTAGACTCCCCGCCGGGTACGCCCCCTGCACCGGGCGCCGGCCGACCGGTGCGGCGAAGCCGAATACAGAGCGTGCTCCCACTCGCAAGATGAGCATCCTCACGTATCTCACCGGATTCGGCGGCCGCGACATGGCGGTCGATCTCGGCACCGCCAACACGCTCGTGTACGTGCGCGGCCGCGGCATCGTGCTCTCAGAGCCCAGCGTCGTGGCAATCGACTCCCGTACCGGCGAAGTACACGCCGTCGGGATCGAGGCCAAGCGTATGCTCGGCCGTACTCCCGGCACGATTCAAGCGATTCGACCGCTCAAGGACGGCGTGATCGCAGATTTCGACGTCACCGAGGAGATGCTGCGTCACTTCATCCAGAAGGTTCATCAGAATCGCTGGGCGCATCCGCGTGTGGTGGTGTGCGTGCCGTCCGGTGTCACGGGTGTTGAGAAGCGAGCGGTCGAGGAGGCCTGTCTATCGGCGGGAGCCCGAACCGCCTACCTCATCGAGGAGCCGATGGCTGCGGCGATTGGTGCGGGCTTGCCCGTCGGCGAGCCAACCGGCTCAATGGTGGTGGATATCGGCGGGGGCACCTCCGAGGTGGCAGTCATCTCACTCGGCGGCATCGTCGTTTCACAGTCGATCCGTGTCGGCGGCGATGAGATGGACGAGGCGATCATCAACTATGCAAAGAAGGAGTACAAGCTCCTGATCGGCCAGCAAACAGCCGAGGAGCTCAAGCTGGAGATCGGCTCGGCATGTGCGATGGAGGAGGAGCTCCAGGCGGAGATCCGCGGGCGCGACATGGTCTCAGGCCTACCAAAGAC
>JBOGYB010000354.1:0-2820 GCA_050696555.1 Solirubrobacteraceae bacterium
CAATACGGCACCCCTCTGATTGTCTCGACTGGTCGACTCGTTTACTACAAGGGCTTTGAGCACCTGATCGCCGCATCGCGCGAGCTCGACGCCAGCGTGGTGATAATCGGTAGCGGACCCTTGGAGTCCCGCCTACGATTCTTGAGCCGCGATCTGCCACACGTGCACCTGCTCGGTCAGGTTCCAGAGGATCGTCTCCTGGCACTCTTGGCTGCAGCAGACTGTTTCGTGCTTGCCTCTACGTCGCACGCTGAGGGCTTCGGCATCGCCACACTCGAGGCGCAAGCGCTTGGCGTGCCCGCCGTGGTCACCGACGTCGGCACAGCGACCGTGGAGGCGATACATCCCGATGTCAGCGGCCTGGTGATATCTCCGGGCTCCACTGCGGAGTTGGTGGCGGCGTGCAAAGCCCTGCTCGAGCAGGACGGGACTCGCGCCGCGATGCGCACAGCGGCTCGCGAGCATGTGCAGCGCCACCACTCGTCTGCCGCTCTCGGCGAGCGACTTCGTCAGATATACGAGGCCGCCGCGGGGGGAGCATCCGTCGAGTCGACCGCGGTCACGCGCGTATGACGGAATCCGCTCTACGTAAGGGACATCTCGATTTCATGGTAATCGGCGCCGCGAAGTCGGGGACCACCACACTGTTCGAGCATCTGCGCAGGCACCCCGACGTCTGGATGCCACCGGTCAAGGAGGTTCCCTATTTCTGCAGCCAGGAGTACCTAGCCCGCAACTGGCACGACCACCTGCGCGAAGTCTTCGCCGACGCTCCGTCCGACCGACTTTGGGGCACCGCCACGCCACAGTACATGGCCGGCACGGTGCTCAGCGGCGCTAACCATGCCCCGGAGTCGTCCAGAGAGCTTATAGTTCCCGCGCGCATACACTCACAGTTGCCAAACCTACGACTGGTGGCAATCTTGCGCGACCCGGTCGAGCGTTGCGTCTCCGCCTACCGAATGTCGGTACGGCGAGGTTTGGAGCAGCGGTCGGCGGCAGAGGCAATCGAGCAATTGTTGACCAACGAGGAACTGGAGCAAGCGCGGCGCGAACCGACAGACCAAAACGGGCACGTCGTGATCGGCGAGTATGCCCGCATCCTCGAGGCGTATTACTCCACGTTTGCGCCAGAGCAGCTCTTGGTCGTGTTCACCAACGAGCTCAATCAGAATCCGCTAGGCACGATGAGACGCGTCTTTTCACACATATCTGCCAACCCGGAGTTCGTGCCGCCCAACATCGAGGCCCGCTACCAGCCTGTCAACGCGCGCGCCCACAGTCCTCGCTTTGACCCAGACCGCCTGCGAGCGCATGCGGGGAGCACGCTTCCGATCGTCCGCTCGCTCTGGCGAAGACTGCCCGCCACGACGCGCGAGCGCATCGACCGCGGGTACGGAAACCTCGTGTACCGTTCCCGTCTCTGGAATCGCAACACGGCCATGTCCGCCGCGGACGAGCTCCCACCGCCGACTAGGAGCGCGCTGGTCGCCCACTACCACACCGAACTAGGCACCCTGACCGCGCTGCTCGGATGCGCGCCGCCTTGGGCCGACGGTCACGCCCGAGCGATCGACGTCGAGGATCGGTCACACATATGAGCTCGATCGTCCCAAGCTTGTTCTTCCTCTCTTTGCTGGTCGTCTCGCTTCTTGCGCTGCCGGCCTTTCATCCGATTCAGCTCTACAGCGCGCCCTGGGCCGCCGCTACGACGCTATATGCACTGAAGCTGTTGCCCTACAAGACACTTTCCTGGTCGTCGGTCACCTTCATGTGTGGCGCCGCCACGGTCTTCGCCGGAACCTCGCTACTCGGCGAGCGTATCCTTGCACGTACTCGGCGCGCGCATGACGCTGTCGCGCTGCCCAACGCTGATCCTCGAGCGCCGTTGCTCGCGGCGCGAGGAGCCGCCTGGACCGCCACTCTGTTGGGGGCGCCACTGTTCCTGGTGTTCCTTGCGCAGACGGCCTCACGCTTCGGGGTTACCGACACCCTGCTGGTCGCCAAAGGGATTCGCGACGCGCTAGTCGCAGAAGGGCCGCCTCGGTCGGTCCTATACGAGCGGCTGGCGTTTCCAGCCACCGCACTGTGGTCGCTCGCCGCCGCGCTCACACCCACGACGCGCGAGCGCAGACTGTGCCTGCTTGGCTGCGCCTGCGCCGTCCTCTCGCTGTACTTCTCGACGGGTCGCGAGCTCGTGGTGAACGCGGTACTAATCGCGGTGGCAATTCAGGTTGCCCTGCGCTCACCGCGCTCTTCGAGCAGCATGGTGAAGGCTGCAACGGCCGTCGCGCTCGGAGCCGTCGTCTTGTTTGTCGCAGTCGGTGCGCTTGGCGGGCACACCTTCCGCAAAAGCGGTATCTGGACCTTCGACAACTTCTTCAGCCGACACGAAGCATTCTCTGCGTTCGCCCTCCCATACGAGGATCTGTCCGCGCCGATCGTAGCTTTCGACCTCCGGCTCAGAGACGCCGGTACGTGGGGAAGAACAGATGGCTGTTCAATCGCTGCCCGCGAGTGCTCGCTGCTGCGAGAGCTCGGAGCCAGGGTGCAGCGACCACCAGCGGCTCCGCCCTTCACCGGCCCTCCTCTGCAATGGAACGCCTACACATACTTGGACGCGTTCCTGCTCGACGGCGGCAGAGCGCTGGTGATACTTCCAGTTGCGCTCCTCGGCCTGTTTGTAGGCATCGCATGGGGGGCTGTACGCCGACGAAGTTACTACGGGATCCTCGCGTACGCGTTCTGCGTGCCCATCCTCGTCTTCTCCTATCGCCAGAACCTACTGGACGAGTTTCTGCTCGACGCGCTGACGACGAC
>JBOGYB010000355.1:0-2820 GCA_050696555.1 Solirubrobacteraceae bacterium
GGCCAACCCGATGATCGGTGTCCGCGGCGCGCTTCGCTACACGCGCCAGCCGGACCTCTTCGCGGTCGAGCTGGAGGCGATCCGGCGCGTCTGGGATGCCGGCCTCACGAACCTGCACGTGATGCTGCCGTTCGTGCGCAGCACCCGCGAGCTGCGCCGCTGCCGGGAGCTGATCGCCGACTCTGGCCTGCTTGATCGTCCTGGCTTTGAGCTGTGGGTGATGGCGGAGGTGCCCTCGGTGCTCTTCAACCTGGCGGAGTACGCGGCGTTGGGCGTGAGGGGCATCTCGATCGGCTCCAACGACCTCACGCAGTTGTTGTTGGGTGCCGATCGCGACAACGAGGTGCTGGCCGAGACCTTCGATGAGCGCGACCCGGCGGTTACGGCCTATCTGCGCGAGCTGATCCCCCGCGCCCGCGAGCTTGGGTTGCGCACCTCGATCTGCGGGCAGGCTCCCTCGGTTCATCCCGAGTACGCCGAGCTTTTGGTGCGCGCCGGGATCGACGCGATCTCCGTCAGCGTCGATGCGCTTGAGCGCACACGGATGCTGGTGGCAGCCGCCGAGCAGCGCCTGCTGCTCGACACAGCACGAGCACGCGCTGAGGGGTAGGCGATGTTGCAGGTTCGTATCCACGGCCGTGGTGGCCAGGGCGTCGTCACGGCAGCAGAGATGCTTTCCCTCGCGGCGTTCCAGGAGGGCCGCTACGCGCAGGCGTTCCCGAGCTTCGGCTCGGAGCGCATGGGCGCACCCGTGGTGTCGTTCTGCCGGATGGACGATCACGAGATCCGGCTGCGCGAGCCGGTCGTGGAGCCCGATGTGCTGATCGTGCAGGACCCGACGCTGCTGCATCAGGTGGACGTGTTCGGTGGCCTGCGCCCGGAGGGCTTCATTCTCATCAACACCTCCAAGAGCTTTGACGAGCTCGGCCTCGGCGAGTTCGTGAGCGGATTTCATCGCGAGCGGCTGCTGACCGTGCCGGCCAGCGAGCTCGCGCGGGAACACACCGGGCGCCCGGTCGCGAACGCCGCGCTGCTCGGAGGCTTCGCCGCGCTCAGCGGGCTGATCTCACTCGACGCTGTGGTCAGCGCGATCGGAGAGCGTTTCAGCGGGGGGATCGCCGAGGGCAATGTGGCGGCGGCGATGGCAGCCTATACCTGGGTCGCGGAGGAGCTGAAGGAGTCCAGCGGTGTTGCGTCAGGTTGAGGGCTCCAGGGCAGTAGCGGAGGCGGTGGCGTTGTGCCGGCCGGAGGTGATCTGCGCCTACCCGATCTCCCCACAGACGCATATCGTCGAGAACCTCTCCCAGCTGGTCAAGACTGGCGAGCTATCACCCTGCGAGTTCGTGAACGTCGAGTCGGAGTTCGCCGCGATGTCGGTCGCGATCGGGGCGTCTGCGACCGGCGCGCGGGCGTACACGGCGACGGCGAGCCAGGGCTTGCTCTACATGGCCGAGGCGCTCTACAACACCTCGGGGCTCGGGTTGCCGATCGTGATGACGCTCGCCAACCGTGCGATCGGCGCACCGATCAACATCTGGAACGACCACTCGGACTCGATGTCACAGCGCGACTCGGGCTGGATACAGCTCTACGCGGAGACCAACCAGGAGGCGCTTGATCTGCACATCCAGGCGTTCAGGCTGGCCGAGGAGCTCTCGGCGCCTGTGATGGTCTGCATGGACGGGTTCATCCTCACGCACGCCGTCGAGCGTGTCGAGATACCCGAGCAGGAGCAGGTCGATGCGTTCCTGCCGGCGTTCGCGCCGCGCCAGGTACTCGATCCCGATGAGCCGGTATCGATCGGCGCGATGGTTGGACCGGAGGCGTTCATGGAGGTGAAGTACCTCGCGCACGCCAAGCAGATGCGGGCGCTTGAGTTGATCCCCCAGATCGCCGGGGACTTCCAGAGCGCGTTTGGACGGGACTCGGGCGGCCTGATCCGCCCCTATCGCGTCGAGGATGCGCAGACGATCGTCGTGGCGCTCGGCTCGGTGCTCGGCACGATCAAGGACACGATCGACGAGCTGCGCGAGCAGGGCGTGAAGATCGGGGCTCTCGGGATCACATCATTCCGCCCATTCCCGCTGGATGCAGTGCGCGCGGCGCTCGGTGATGCCGAGCGCTTGGTCGTGTTGGAGAAGGCGCTCGCTGTCGGCATCGGCGGGATCGTCACGGCCAATGTCCGTATGGCGCTCGCCGGTATCCAGCTCCACGGCTACACGGTCATCGCCGGTCTCGGCGGGCGACCGATCACCAAGGCATCACTCCACAGACTGTTCACCGATGCGGTGGCCGATCGGCTCCAGGCGTTGACGTTCCTCGATATGGATTGGGATGTCGTGAACCGCGAGCTCGCACGGATCGACGCTTCGCGAGCCTCGGGCCCGCACGCCGAGAACATCCTGCGCGACGTCGGACCCGTAGCGGCGGGGCCGGTGTGAAAAGGACACGAGCATGAGCGAGCCCCCGATCCGCTTCTACCAGACCGGCAGCTTCGCGGTCGGTAATCGCCTGCTCGATCCCGAGCAGCGATCTGTGCAGGCAGGCGAGCAGCGCACGAACTCGATCACGTGCGGGCACCGCGCGTGCCAGGGTTGCGGGGAGGCGCTCGGCGCGCGCTATGCCCTGGACGCCGCGATGCGCGCCACCGGCGGGCGGATGATCGCCGCCAACGCGACTGGCTGCCTTGAGGTTTTCTCGACCCCCTATCCGGAGACCTCGTGGCGGATTCCGTGGATTCACTCGCTGTTCGCCAACGCCCCAGCCGTATCCAGTGGCATCGCCGCGGCGCTGCGAGCGAAGGGCCGCGAGGACATACGG
>JBOGYB010000356.1:0-2819 GCA_050696555.1 Solirubrobacteraceae bacterium
GCCCAAGGACGCAACGCCCAAGCGGCGGCACGAATCGCCTCCGAGGCATTGGCGCTGCAGGGCAGCGGCTGCTTCGCGATCGTGTTCGAGGCGATCCCGAGTGGGGTCACCAAGGAGCTGATGCCGCACCTGGATGTGCCTGTGATCGGTATCGGGGCCGGACCGGACACGGACGGGCAGGTGTTGGTTTTCCACGACCTGCTCGGCATCCGCGACGGGTTGGGGCCGAAGTTCGTGAAGCGGTACGCGAACCTCCAGGAGGAGATGAACGCGGGTGTGAGCGCCTACGCGGAGGATGTGCGCAGCGGCCGCTACCCGGGGCCCGAGCATGGGTACTCGATCGACGCGGGTGAGCTGGCGGAGCTTCACGAGCTGCTGAGCTGAGCGGGCTCCGGCATCGGCCGCCCCGCACCGCTGACACTGTGCGAGCCATACCCCAGATCGCACGAAGGTGCACACCGTCAGGCGGGGGCGGTGTGCTCCCCGTACTCGATCTTGCGGATCGCACGTGCGGGGGCGCCGGCGACAATCGTGAATGGCTCGACATCTTTGGTGACAACGCTGTTGGCGCCGACGATGCAGCGCTCCCCGATGGTGACCCCGCTTGTGACAACCACATTGGCGCCGAGCCAGCAGTTGTCGCCGATGCGAGTGGGACCCTTGCTCTGAAAGCCCTGCCAGGTGATCGGCTTCTCCGGGTCGTCGTAGCGGTGGGAGGAGTCGGTGATGAACGAGCCGTTGGCGATCATGCAGTGAGCACCGATCTCCACGAGCTGCTCGGCGGCGACCATGACCCCCATATTGAGAAACGTGCCTTCGCCGATACGCACGCGGGCGGAACCGGGGGCGGCGATCCACACACCCGGCTCGAACAGCGTGTGCGATCCGATCTGGAGGCGCCCCTCGCGTAGCGCCTCCAGCACGTTGCCGTGAATCGGCCAGCGCGCGAACGCTTCGCGGCGCATCATCTCGCGGTGGATCGCAAGGCGCCTCCAGGGGAGGGAATTGCGCTCGTACCACCGCCACTTGGCAGCCCACTGTCGAGCCTGACCGATTCCCACCTAAGCCCGTCCCACCGACTTCGCCTTGCGCTTGGCGCCCGACCCGTTGGCGACGGCGCCGTTGACCTTCGCGCCCTTGGTCACGCTCTTGGTGGTGCTCTTTGACTTCGCACGAGGCTTCATCAGGCGGCCGTTTTGCGAGCGCTTCGACGCCACCAGCTCCCTGATGAACTCCCCGGTGTGCGAGGCGCGCTCGGCGGCCACCTCCTCGGGGGTGCCGGCGGCGATCACCATACCCCCCTCCTCTCCCCCCTCGGGTCCCATATCGACGAGGCGGTCGGCGCACTTGATGACGTCGAGGTTGTGCTCTATCACGACCACACTGTTGCCGGCGTCCACGAGGCGTTGCAGTACCTCGAGTAGACGTTGCACGTCGGCGAAGTGGAGGCCGGTGGTGGGCTCGTCGAGGATGTAGAGGGTGCGGCCGGTGGCCACCTTGGAGAGCTCAGTGGCGAGCTTCACGCGCTGCGCCTCCCCCCCGGAGAGGGTCGTGGCAGGCTGCCCGAGGCGGATGTAGCCGAGACCCACCGCGTCAAGCGTCTCCAGGCGGCGACGGATCTTGGGGATGTGCTCGAAGAACTTCAGCGCCTCCTCCACCGGCATCCCCAAGACCTCGGCGATGCTCTTGCCCTTGAACTTCACCTCCAACGTCTCGCGGTTGTAGCGGCGGCCGTCGCACTGCTCACATGGGACGTACACATCGGGAAGGAAGTGCATCTCGATCTTGATCTGCCCGTCACCCCGACATACCTCGCAGCGACCTCCCTTCACGTTGAAGGAGAAGCGTCCCGGCTTGTACCCACGTGCGCGAGCCTCCTGCGTCTTCGAGAAGAGGTCGCGGATCACGTCGAACAGACCCGTGTAAGTGGCGGGGTTGGAGCGGGGTGTGCGCCCGATCGGAGACTGGTCGACGGCGATGATCTTGTCGAGCTGGTCGAGGCCCTTGATCGCACGGTGCGCCCCTGGTCGCTGGCGCGCCTTGTGAAGGCGGTTGGCGACCGCCTTGTAGAGCACTTCGTTGACGAGCGTGGACTTACCCGACCCGGACACTCCCGTTACGCAGGTAAGCGTGCCAAGGGGAACGTGCACGTCGATGTCGCGCAGGTTGTGCTGGGAGGCACCCGTGATCTCCACGTAGCCGGTGGGCGTGCGGCGCTCGGGAGGCACATCGATGGTGCGGGTGCCGGCCAGGAACTGGCCGGTAAGAGACTGCTTCACGCGTTGCACCTGGGTGGCGGTGCCCTGCGCCACGATCCACCCCCCGTGTTCCCCGGCGCCCGGACCGAGGTCGACGAGATGGTCGGCGCAGCGCATGGTTTGCTCGTCGTGCTCCACCACGATCACGGTGTTACCGAGGTCACGGAGCCGCTCGAGTGTGGCGATGAGCTTCGCGTTGTCGCGCTGGTGCAATCCGATCGAGGGCTCGTCGAGGATGTAGAGCACCCCCACGAGCGAGGACCCGATCTGCGTCGCCAGGCGAATCCGCTGCGCCTCCCCGCCCGAGAGCGTGGCCGCCGCGCGATCCATCGAGAGGTAGCCGATGCCCACGTTCTCGAGGAACTGGAGACGCTCGGATATCTCGCGCAGGATCAGCCTCGCCACGTGACGGTCGGTGTCCGACAGCTCCACCTCATCCAGCCAGGTGAGTGCCCTCCGCGCCGACAAAGCACAGAAGTCCTCGATGCGCGTACCCGCCACGAGCACCGCCCTGGACTCGGGACGAAGGCGCGCGCCACCGCACTCCGGACACGCCCGCAG
>JBOGYB010000357.1:0-2812 GCA_050696555.1 Solirubrobacteraceae bacterium
CTTTTGCACAACACCATCAGCGCCACCATCGTGCAGGGCGGAGAGAAGATCAACGTGATCCCCGAATCGCTATCGCTCGAGTTGGATGGCCGTCTGCTGCCCGGGCTGGACCCGCAGCAACTGTTCGCTGAGTTGCGTGCGCTGAGTGGCCTGGAGCTGGAGTTCGAGATCATCCGCCATGACCCCGTGACAGCCGAGCCGGATATGGCACTGTTCGACAAGCTCGCCGGCACATTGCGGGAGCTTGATCCCCAGGCTAGGCCGATCCCACTGCTGCTTCCCGGTGTGACCGACGGACGTTTCTTCTCCCGGCTGGGAATCCAGACCTACGGGTTCCTGCCGATGCAACTGCCTGCGGATCTGCCGTTCATGGGTCTGATTCATGCGCCCGACGAGCGCATTCCAGCACAGGCGCTCGAGTTCGGGACCCGCGCCATAGGACTCGTGCTCGAACGCTTCTGAGTCACGGGGTAGTGCCAGGCGTATGGTGGGCGCCTCGCACATGATCCGTGCGAATTTACCTCAGACCGTGTGCCCTTAGCGCAAGAGCGTGAATGCCGCACTTGCGGCCGCTAAGGTGCTCAGTTGTATGGGGGAGTCACATGGCACTTGGTTATGCAATCCAACGCTGTCTCTGGGAGTGCGGGTTTGAGGCGCTCCTCCTCTCAGCATCCGGTGCAGGAGATGTATGCGCTGTATGCGCAGGGCGCGACGCTCGAGGTGGTTGGCTACAAGTTCTCGATTGCGCCTCTTCGCCTGAGCGCGCTCTTCAGGGAGCACGGCCTTGCGGTCCGCCCGCGTGGCACACCGTCCACGGAGTATCCCGTTCAGGAGATGTATGCGCTGTATGAGCGGGGTGTGTCGCTGAGGGAGGTCGGCGAGCGCTTTGGGGTCTCATCCCAAGTCGTTGGCAAGGCCTTCAGAAAGGGGGGCCTCGCAGTCCGCAAGCGCGGTGCATTTGCGGCCGGGTATCCCATGGCCGAGATGTATGCGCTGTATGAGACCGGCGCCTCGTTCAGAGAGGTGGGTGAGAGCTATGGTCTAAGAAGGTCTTTCAAAATGACGGCAGCCTCCGCCAGCAAAGGATCGAGCAGGCAAGCGTCAGAAAGGCCAGGTGGATCTCGGGGTCGCGCTCGTAGCGGGTTCTGAGGCGGCGGAAGTTGTGCAGGTGAGCAAAGCCGCGCTCGACGACCCATCGTTGGCGGCCGAGCCCAGACCCGTGTGCTGTGCCGCGGCGAGCGATCACTGGTGTGATCCCGAGCGCTCGCAGCAGCCGGCGGTGCTTGTCGTGGTCATAGCCACGGTCGGCCAGCAGCCGGTCGGGCTTCTGGCGCGGGCGGCCACGCTTGCCTTTCACTGGCCTGCGGTGCAGATCCTCGAGCAGCGGGATCAGTTGGGTGACGTCGTTGCGGTTGCCACCGGTGAGGGAGATCGCCAGCGGGATGCCGCTGGCGTCGACGAGCAGATGGTGCTTTGAGCCCGCGCGGGCACGGTCAACCGGGGACGGCCCGGTCAGGAGCCCCCCAAAAGGGCACGGATATGGCTGGCGTCAACTGAGGCGCGCGACCAGTCGATCTTCCCAGCGGCATTCAGCTTCACCAGGAGCTTTTGATGAAGCGCATCCCACACCCCGGCCTTCTGCCAAGTGCGCAGTCGCCGCCAGCAGGTCACCCCCGAGCCGTAGCCGTACTCGCTCGGGAGATCCTCCCAGGCGATCCCGGTGTGCAGTACGTGCAGGATCCCGTTGAGCGCCAGCCGGTCGTCGATCGCCTTGCGGCCGGGGTAGCGACGCCGGCGCTCGCGCACCGGAATCAGCGGCTCGATCTCCGCCCACAGCTCATCAGTTATCTCGAATCGAGAGGGCACCTCCACGACCTCCAATCCTCGGGGACATAACCCCGGGATTCAAGGTCGAGCTGCTTACCCCTTCATTTTGAAAGGGCTTCTAAGCGCCTTTACCGTTAGCGAGCTGTTCTCGCGTGCGGGCCTCCCGAAGCGCTCGGACTCAAAGCCCGCGCTATCTGTCGCTGAGGTCGAAGCACGCAAGCGTGAGGCGAGTCCGCGCGTGGTCGAGATGTATGAGCTCTATGAGCACGGAGCGACGCTCGAGGAGATCGGCGATGACTTCGGGATCACCCGCGAGCGCGTACGCCAGCTCTTCAAGGCCGCGGGGCTGCAGACACGCACGATCTCTGCCACCGCGACACTGAAGCAGGCTGCCGATCAGCAGCGCGCCGATGAGATAGTCGACTGCTTTCGCCAGATCAAGGATTTCGCCGCGGTGGCCCAGGAGCTCGACATGCCCAAGAACGTGGTCAGCAAGGTCGTGCGCGAGCGGCTTTCACCACGCGAATATCGTGAGCTCACTACGGTCCCCAAGGCCAGCCCGGTGAGGTTCACGGACGCGGAACTGCTCGGCTTCTTGGTCGAGGCGCACGGCGAGTTGGGCGGGATGCTCACCGGCACCGCCTACAACGTTCTGGCACGCAACCGGCGCACCACCGACGGCAGGCTTTGGCCCTCCAAGCAGACGTATGCGCTGCGCTTCGGTTCGTGGCGCAACGCCCTGATCACCGCCCAGCTGGATGCCAACCCCTCCTCCGCCGTGGCCGGGAAGGGCAGGTTTGGTGTCCAGCAATGCGCCGACGCGCTGCGGGAGGCGCACCTGAGCCTTGGCGCAATCCCAAGCAGGTCTGAATATGAAAAGCACTGGCGTGGGACGGCAGGCAGATTGCCGAGCCCGAGCACGGTGATAAAGCGCTGCGGTAGCTGGACGGGCGCTCTGCGTATCGCCGAACTGACAGATTGACAT
>JBOGYB010000358.1:0-2805 GCA_050696555.1 Solirubrobacteraceae bacterium
CCCCACGGGCGAGCTGTCGCTCGATCTGGCGCTCGGCATCGGTGGGGTCCCCAAGGGGCGCATCGTGGAGGTGTTCGGCCCCGAGTCCTCCGGCAAGACGACGCTGATCTACCACGTGCTCGCCGAGGCGCAGAAGCTCGGCGGTGTGTGCGCCTTCATCGACGCCGAGCACGCGATGGACCCGCTGTACGCGAAGGAGATCGGGGTGGACATCGACGAGCTGCTCGTCTCCCAGCCCGACTACGGCGAGCAGGCGCTCGAGATCGCCGACATGCTCGTGCGCTCGGCCGCGGTGGATGTGGTGGCGATCGACTCGGTGGCCGCGCTCACGCCAAAGGTGGAGCTCGAGGGTCAGATGGGCGACCAGACCGTGGGGGCGCAGGCGCGCATGATGAGCCAGGCGATGCGCAAGATCGCCGGCAACCTGAACCGCACCGGCACGCTGTGCATCCTCACCAACCAGATTCGCGAAAAGGTGGGGGTGATGTTCGGCTCGCCGGAGACTCAGCCGGGGGGAAGGGCGCTGAAGTTCTACGCCTCCCAGCGCCTTGACATCAGACGCATCGAGACGCTCAAGGACGGCACCGAGGCGGTGGGCAACCGTGTGAGGGTGAAGGTCGTCAAGAACAAGCTCGCCGCCCCCTTCCGCCAGGCGGAGTTCGACATCGAGTTCGGCAAGGGCATCTCGACCTCAGGCTGCCTGGTGGACCTCGGGTTGGAGCACGGGATCGTCACCAAGTCGGGGTCGTTCTTCTCCTACGGCAACGAGAGATTGGGCCAGGGGAGAGGCAATGCGAAGGCATACCTGGACGAGAACCCAGCCATCGCCGGGGAGATCGAGCGCAAGGTGTACGCGGCACTGGGAATCGGCGCCGACAAGGTGAGGCCGATCCAGGGCACAGAGGTCCCGCTGACCGTGGCACCCGACCCATCAGCGGCAGACACCCGCGCCGCCTGAGAGGACACTGGGAAGGGGAACGTAGGAGCGTTCTTACGAACGCTCTAGCGCTTCGCCTGTTGGGCGTCTGCCAGTTGATGGGCGATCTTGTCGCTACCCATCTTGCGTGAGAAGGAAGCGGCCATCTCCGGGGCGATCCCCGAGAAGGCGGAGCCGAGGCGAAGCGATACGGGGGCGACATCGATCTCGCCGCGGTTACGCTCGATCGCCTGGACCACAGCCTTGGCAACGTCCTCGGGACTGCGGGTGCCAACTCCCTTGGGAAGCTGAACCTGTGACTCGGCGAACATGCCCGCTTCGCGGATGAAGCCAGGGAAGACGGCCGAGACGCCCACGCCCGTGTTGTGCAGCTCGGCGCGCATCGCCATCGCAAAGCCCCGCAAACCGAACTTCGTGGCGTTGTAGATCGAGCTGCCCGCCGTCCCGGTCTTGCCCGAGAGGGAGGACATGAGCAGGAGGTGCCCGCGACCACGCTTCACCATCTCGGGGGCAAGCGCGTGGGTCATGGCGATGGGGGTGCGCAGGTTGACGTCGAGCGCACGATCGATCTGCTCCATCGTGAAGGAGTCGAGCAGTCCACTCGCTGGAAGAGCGGCGTTGGCGACGAGAATGTCGAGCTCCCCTGCCTCGGAGAGCAGACGATCGACCTCCAAGGGCTCGGCGAGATCGACCGCGAGGGCGCGTGCCGAGAGCTCAGAGGCAAGTGGCTCCAGCACGTCGGTGCGGCGGCCGGTGAGGATCAGCTCGGCGCCCTTAGCCGAGAGTGCCCGTGCGATCGCGTGGCCGAGTCCACCGGTGGCACCGGTGAGGAGGACCTTGGAGCCAGAGATTTCCATGAGGTGAGAGCCTACGCGAATGTCCGCTCACACGCATGACGCATCCTCGAGGTCCGATAGGACAGGCTCGGGGGGAACGTCGACGCACCCTCATGCGACGCCGTCGAACCATCGCATCGTCGCGATGTTCGGGCCAACCGGCGTCGGCAAGACCGCAGTGGCGGTGGAGCTGGCGCGGTCGTTGCGTTCCCGCGGGGAGCGACCCGTGGCGATCTCCGCGGACGCGCTACAGGTGTACCAAGGTCTCGAGACGCTCACCGGCGTGGCGAGCACCGCAGAGCAGGCGGAGCTCGAGCACAGACTCGTGTCGTTTCTCCCCCTTGACGCGAGCTTCAGCGCAGGGCAGTACGCAGAGCTGGCGCACGCGGAGATCGACACCGCGCTTGCCGAAGGACGCCGACCGATCGTGGTGGGGGGGACGGGTCTTTACCTGCGGGCGGCCCTCACCGAGCTCAACCTGCGCCCCCCTCCTCCCGAGGGGGTGCGCGAGCGCTGGGTGGCAGAGCTCGAGCGCCACGGCGCACCGGCTCTGCATGCTCTGCTCGCCCAGCGCGCACCGTGGGCGGCGGAAGAGATCGACGTGAACGACCGCCAACGCATCGTGCGCTCGCTGGAGCTACTCGACGCGGGGGAGCTCGAGCAACCAGACGGCCCATCGCAACTATGGACCGAGGAGGTGCGCCGGCCCACGCTGCTGGTGGGCCTTGTGATGGAGCGCGAGCGGCTGTATGCACGCATCGACGCTCGCGTCGAGGAGATGCTCGCAGGAGGTGTACGCGAGGAGGTGCTACACGCGCACTCCGCCGGAGCGAGTGTCACCGCGCGCAAGGCGCTTGGTTTCGACGAGCTACTAAGTGGCGATATTGAGGCCATGAAGCGCCGCACCCGCAACTACGCTCGCCGTCAGCTCACATGGATGCGCAAGCTTGCGGGAGTGCACCTAATCGACACAACCGATCGCTCACCCGCGTCGGTCGCGGAGGAGATCGCTCGGACACTAGACTGCGGCGC
>JBOGYB010000359.1:0-2798 GCA_050696555.1 Solirubrobacteraceae bacterium
GGCCATACCGTTCGTAGCCGCCCGCAAAGTCGAGCAAGCCATCGCGGTTTGGCCACAACGGCCCGGGCGCGCCTACGCCGAGCTGCGCTCCGCCACGAGCCTCATGCCGTTCGACTACCAGATCTACCTGCTCGGGGGCTCGATTGCCCTGAACCTCGAAGATCCCCCCGCAGCCCGCTATTGGCTCGGGGAGGCAGAACGTCACGACAACCAGGGCTGGCTGGCGCCGTTCGCGCTCGGGCTGCTCGAAGGAGAAAGGAATCGCCCTGCAATCGCCCGCGCACGGCTCACCCGCGCCCGGGCGCTCAACCCCCGCGAGCCGGTCATCGCCCTGGCCCTCGACAGGTTGGCCCACAAACGCTTTCTCGGCTTCACCGAAGCGCAACGACTCCTCGCCTCTCGCAACGAACAGCGGTTTGGCCGCTGAAACCCGACCTTGCGGGCTAGATCCGCTGGCCTAAGTGGCTGGATGTCCCTTAGCCTGACGCTATCGTAATTGGATGCCCGCACGGCGCATAGTCCTGGTCACTAGCCTTGTGTGCGCGCTGGCGCCTACCCCGGCGTTCGCAAGCGAATCCTCAGTCGACGCCTACGCCGGTGAAGCAGCGATCTTGGGCCGGCCCCATCATCCAAGTCACCACACAGGGAGAGCTCCTCAAAAGAGCGAAATAGAGGAACCCGCGACTTCGCAAGGGTCCGCCGACAAAACGCCGGTGATCCAGGGGAGCTCGAACGGCTCCTCCACGGGTAAAGGACCCTCGACCGGTGGTGCAACATCCAAGAACAGCATCGGTGGCGCCACACAGCGGTCATCGACCGG
Organism: Solirubrobacteraceae bacterium; assembly: GCA_050696555.1. Taxonomy (GTDB): domain Bacteria; phylum Actinomycetota; class Thermoleophilia; order Solirubrobacterales; family Solirubrobacteraceae; genus Palsa-744. The sequence goes on from JBOGYB010000359.1 coordinate 821, forward strand.
GCAGCACCTCAGGTCGTCGAGGGCGGGCGCCGGCGTGAGCGCAACCAAGGGTTCATCGCGTGACTTGACTCCCTCCAACTACCCGGCGGAACCCGCCGGCGGGACGTCGTTGAGCACGCTCGACATCCTTCTCGCGATCGCGGGTCTGCTGGCTTTGGCCGGCACGGCGCTGGCAATACGCCGTCTCACTCACACGCCCACATAGGGAGCCAAAGCTGCGTCGCCTCATCATCGGTTTTGCGTTGAGCCTCTGCGTCATGCTATGCACATCACCGTGGGCGAGTGGCGCAGGCCTCCAAGACGCTCCCTGCCCCACGGGTGTGACCGCTCCCTGCTTTGAGTCCACCACGCTTGCTTCCGGTCTTGACTTCCCCACAACCGTTACGTGGGCGCCCGACGGCCGCATGTTCATCGCCGAGAAGTTCGGCTACGTCACGCTTGTAAAGCCAGACGGCACGCTGACTGCCAATCCGCTGATCGACATCCACGACCATGTGGTGAACACCGGCGACCGCGGACTGCTCGGCCTGACGGCGTCCCCCGCCATCGACGGGCAGGGTGACATCAGGTTGTACATGCTCTATACGCATGGAAATCCGAACACCACCGGCACCCAGATCGCGACGGCGACCGTCACCTCGGTGGTGGTAAAACCCGACGATTCACTTGAAGGGGGCAGCTTCAACGCCGCGACTGGCACAACCACCGACCCCACCGAGCACACCGTGATCGGCTCGCTGACAACAACCGCATCCGAGCTATCCTCCTGCACGGTCGGCAGCCCGAATTGCGCGTGCCCCTCGGAGGGCTCGGACTGCATCCCCAGCGAGGGCTACACCCACACGATCGGCACCATCCTTGTGGACCCGAAAGACCAGTCGCTGTGGATCGGTTCCGGCGATGGCTACGACGATGGGGCCTACACCGAAGTAAGCAGCGCTCTCTTCCACCTCCGCGCCCAAGATCCCGAAAGCCTGGCGGGCAAGATCTTGCACGTCAAACCCGATGGGACGGGATATGAAAACTCACCGTTCTGCGAAAACGGGGCCGACACAACCAGTAACTGCAGCAAGGTCTACGCGGAGGGGTTTCGCAATCCCTTCCGCTTCACGTTGCGTCAGGTGGCGAGTGTCACCCAGCCGCTTGTGGGAGATGTCGGCGAGGGCAACTGGGAGGAGCTCAACAACGTCCACCGCGGCTTCAACGGCGGGTGGCCGTGCTATGAGGGAAACGTCATCGCCGGCGAACCATACGAAGGCTCGAGTCAGTGCAAAGCCCTTGGCACAAAATACGATCACCCCTTCTACCTGTTCGACCACTACCAGGGCGGCGCGACGCAAACCGGCGGCGCGATCGTAGCCGGGGCGGTCTATAGCGGCTCGACGTATCCCTCGAGCTACATAGGTGAGATTTTCAACACCGATTATGTCCACGGCTGGATCAACTTCCGCTCGCTGGAAGATGCCGTGGACGCGCTTGAAACGACCCACACGTTCCTCACCGGGGACGCGGACGGACATGGCACTCCTTTCGTCTCCCTCCAGCAGGCCCCCGACGGCAATCTGGTCGTAGTCGCCATCTACGGCAACCCCGAAAACCCGGGGCCGGCAAGCGGGTATGTGAGCGAGCTGCGCTATGCCCCCACCGACAAGTCACCCGTCGCCCGCGCCACTGCCAGCGCGAGCTGCATCAATACCGAAACAGCAACCCCCAACGTCAACTTCACAGGCGACGGCTCGGGGGATCCCGACGGAGACCTCGCCCTCTCCTACAAGTGGGACTTCGGTGACGGCGCGAGCTCCACCGAAGCCGACCCACAGCACACCTATTCGGGCACGGGAACATACGAGGTCCACCTCACCGTCACCGACAGCAAAGACAACAGCGACAACGCATACCTGACACTTCACATCGGGCCCGGCGACGAACCGCCTAACGCGACGATCAGCTCACCCAAACCTACAGATGAATATTTGGC
>JBOGYB010000360.1:0-2794 GCA_050696555.1 Solirubrobacteraceae bacterium
GGGTCAGCCCGGTGAGCTCGTCGTGGTGGGTCAGGACCTCCCCGATCCCTTGCCAGAGCCCCGGGTACCACTCCACCATGCGCTTGACGTGATCGATCGCGTTTCGATCGGTCGGGTTGAAACCGGTGATGAAGGGATGAAAACGGTGCCGCTCCGATTCAGGCGCGGAGAGCACCTCGCGGGCAACCAGCACGTCCGTTGCGCTGTACCAGTAGACCGGCGATTCGTCTTCCAGGTAATAGAGCGGTTGGCGGGCATCCTCCTTGGACCACTTCTTGACCAGGGGCATTCCCGTGATCATGATATCGGTCACGCCCGCCGCGTCCATCGCCGCCAGGGCGGCCCGGATTCCATCGGTGCGCTGGAGAAAATCCGTCATGTGGAAATGCGCATCTACGAGCTTCCGGCCAGAGACCGGCGGCGGAGACGGCGTCGCCGCGCCCTGCCCGGAGGGAATCACAGGAGTAGTGACTCCCTCGGAAGCTTTGCTCGATGCACAACCGGCGAGCAGAAGTGAAGCTGTCAGCCCTGCCAGAACGTCTTGTTTCAAGCTCCGTATCATGATTGGATGGTAAAGATGGCCGTCGTATTTGACAAGGTCATCCACCTCGGCAGCACGTGAAAATGCGGCTCGCGTGATCTTCCGCATTGCGCTGCAATCGGCTGCCCACCAAAGCGTGTGTTAGCGGCACCGACATGGATGGGAGTAGCCGCGAGCGTAAGGCTGCCCACGCTGGATGATGCGAAGGATGGTGACGGCTGCCGGAGCGATACAGGGTCTCGCCATGCGCGGCAACGTCGGGTCCACCGAGTCCCACCTTCACCATCTGCGCATCGGTCTTCACCATCTGCGCATCGTTAGGCGTCATGATCGAAGCGGCCGGCAAGGCAACCCGGCTCGGGGCCGTACCCTCACTCATGCCAATCGCCCGGTCACCACTGGCTCGTTGGCTCGGCTTCCACGAGCGCGGCCGAGCACCTGGGCGCCTCGGCGGAGGTGAGCGAGCGGAGCCGGGTGTCGTACGCGCCTGGACGCGTCGTGCTCCGCACATGGAATGAGGATCGCCAGGCATCACGTGGCGTTCCACCCTCACAGGGTCGTGCCAAGCTCAGGAATCCCCGGCTCCGCATCGACGATCGAGGGTATCAGCCGGTGCACCGGGAAGCTCGAGAGCCGCAAATCCCGCGTTCTGGATAGATTCCAAGACAACAGCGATTCGCGCTTGACGTATCTCGACCAGCTGTGCCATCTACAGTAGCCCTGGATATTGGAAGTGACAGAAATAGACGGGAGTGGTCATCGACGGCGGGAGTGACTGGCGAGACGGGAGTGGCCGGAGTGACAAGGATCAAGATCGGAGTGACAGCAAGCGCTCCGCGGCAAACACCCACATTCGAAATTGTCAGGACTGGGCAAGCAGATGCGCCCGAAGCGAGGATGTTGTGAACAGAGAAGTGCCCGCGATCGCAAGTAATCCCGTTACATCGGGGGGATACGATGACCGGTGCGGCACGATGTCTGCGTGACTCCTGGGAATGACCGCCATGATCCATCGGACAGGCGCACACCAACAGTTCATGTCGTGATCAACACCACAGCGAGACGACCGTGTGTCTTCGTGGCCATCGTCGCAATCGCCATCAACAACCTGCCATTGCAATGCCAACTGGAGACGAGTAATGGAAAACGCAAAAGCTTCTCCGAATGAACGCAACGGCGCGCTCGACGAGATCGCCCTCGGCAACCACCTCGAGACCCATCTCGACCCACCCAGAGCGTTCGATCTGGAGACGCGGTTCCATCGCGATGGCTTCATCATCGTGCGCGACATCGTCAGCGAGGCCGTTCGCCAGGCCGTACGCAAGGAGGTGATGGCGCTGATCGATCGCGAGGTCGAGCGCCGCGATCTCTACCTGGAGACCACCGGGAACACGCCGCGCTTCATGAGCGTCGTGCGCAGCGAGCTCATCGCCGAGCACGGTCACCTCATCCGAGAGCTCTACCGCTCCGCCCCCCTCACCAAGACCCTGAGCCGGATCGCCGGCGAGCCCCTGTTGCCTTGCCCGTCCAGCGATGAGGAGTTCCTGATCACCCTCCAGGAGAAGAAGGGCGACACCCACGGCTGGCACTGGGGCGACTTCAGCTTCGCCCTGATCTGGATCATCGATACCCCGCCGGTCTCGGTGGGCGGAATGCTCCAGTGCGTGCCACACACCCGATGGGACAAGTCCCACCCCCGCATCCACGAGTACCTGTGCACGAACCCTATTGCCACCTACGGCTTCCTGCCGGGCGACATCTATTTTCTGCGCACCGACACCACCCTGCACCGGACCGTGCCACTCACCAGCGACGCGCGGCGGATCATCCTGAACATGACCTGGGCGGCCAAGAAGGACCTCGAGCGCGGGCTGGTGGGCAATGACCGCTGGTGGGAGAACAGCAAGGCCCCCGCCGCGCGCCAGGCGCTATGACCTTCACCATCGGAGACCGCCACGATCCCGCGGTCCTGGCCTCGGCGCGCGAGCTCGTCCGCACGCTGGGCAACGCGGGGCTCGTGCAGCACGTGCAGGAGCTGGTGCGGCGCAACCGCACCTGGCGAGGCGCGCAGTGCCTGAACCTCATCGCGGCCGAGTCGCCCACCAGCCGCACCGTGCGGGAGCTGCTCGCCTCCGAGCTCGGCACGCGCGCCTCCGGCGGCCACATCGGCGCGCTGTCGCGCTGCTTCCCGGGCCTGCGCTACGCCGACGAGATCGAGGCGATCTGCGTGGAGCTGCTCAAGCAGCTGTTCCG
>JBOGYB010000361.1:0-2788 GCA_050696555.1 Solirubrobacteraceae bacterium
GCCGGGACGCGTCACGCTGCGGGCACGCCTCAGACCACGGCACAAGCAGCACCCTCCGAGAGCCAGGACAACGCTGTGCAGGCTCTGGAGACGCAAACCGCGCTCGAGATCCCCGCCGTCTCGGAGTCGCAGGGGATCGAGGCGCAGGGGCCCGAGCAGGCAGATGGCGTTGCCGGGGGGTCAGAGAGCGGCCCGCGGCCCGCGAAGGCGCGCGCCAAGCGGGCAAAGGGTGCCAAGCAGGATGTAGACGCCAAGCAGGATCAAGAGGCGGAGCAGGACGATGGTCTGGCGAAGACAAAGAGGGCGAAGGCTGTCGAGAAGCCTCAGGGCACGCGCAAGGCGCAAGGCTCTCAGCGGGCGAAGAAGAGCACCGCTCGTGCGACGTCGCAAACCGGCAAGTCGACGTCTCGCTCCAGAGCGAGAGCGTCGGCGAACGGCAAGGCGAAGACGAGTGACGCATCGCCCGACGGGGTGCTCGCCGAGACCCCCGATCAGGTCACCGACGCGATGTGAACCTCACCGGCGCTAAGCGCCGTGGTGGCTCCATCCGCCAAACGCACCAGTAGGCGCCCCTCTTCGTCGATTCCCTGGGCACGGCCGCGCTCTGGTGCGCCCTCTTCGCCCTGGGTCGTCCCCCAGGAGATCTCGCGGCCCAGCAGCGCATCGCGTGCGCGCCATGCATCCAGCACTCGCCCTCTCGGCTCCTCGACGCGCAGCGCGAGTGCTGCCAACAGATCGGCGAGCAGCGGCTCGATCGCGCTCGACGGACGTTCCAGGCTCGCTGCACGAGAGCGCACCTCCTCCGGCAAGCTCTCGACGCACACCGCCACGTTCACCCCGATCCCCAGCACCGCCCACCCTTCCTGAGGTCGCCCCTCGACGAGGATCCCCGCGAGCTTGGACAGCGATCGTTGCTTGTGAGCCGCCGGACTGCCCTCCGTCGTCTGAGGGGGTGGAGCATCGTGTTCCCTCACGACGTCATTCGGCCACTTCACGCGTGCCGGCGCTCCGATCGCGTCACACACCGCCACCCCTGCGATCAACGACAGGAGGGCGGGAGGGCTTCTAAGCACCAGCGAGCACAGTAGTGAGCTACCGGCCGGCGCTGACCAGCTGCGCCCCTGGCGTCCGCGTCCGGCTGTCTGCTCGGTGGCCGTCACCAGCGTCCCGTGGGGCGCCCCGGCAAGCGCCAGCTCCTTTGCGCGCTCGTTGGTGGAGTCGGTGCGCCGCAGGTGCACGCGAGGCACGCCGAGGGGCGCCTTGCCTTCGTCGTGTGTGTGAGCTCCCGACGCGTGCTCAGGCATCGCCGGCGGCGTCTGCGAGTAGCGCCTCGACGAGCCCGTCGATGTCGTGCCGGATGGCCTCCACATGTGGCTCCAAGCCGTGCTCTTTCAACGTCGCGCTCGTCACCGGTCCGATCGACACGATCCGCGTGGAGGGGGAGAGAGCTGCGTCGCCATCCTCGCTCGTGGCCTCCAAGAAAAAGCGCACGGTGGAGGACGAGGTGAACGTGATGTAGTCGGCCGACCGCGCCTGCTCGCGCGCGCGCGGGGAGAGTGGCTCGGCGAGCGTCTCATACAGCGCTACCACGTCGACATCGATACCGCGCGCTCGGAGGGCGTCGGGAAGCACATCGCGCGCCTCGCTCGCTCTTGCCACCAACGCACGACTGGCATCCACGTCCGCCAGTGCCTCCACGAGCGACTCGGCGACGAAGCGCTCGGGCACCACGTCGGCGAGTATCCCCCGCTCGCGCAACGCCCGTGCGGTGCCGGGGCCGATAGCCGCAACACAAGCGCCCGTGAGCGATCGCGCATCGCGCCCACCTTGCTCCAGTCGCTCGAACAGGAACCTCACACCATTGGGGCTCGTTACACAGACCAGGTCATACGAGGAGGGATCGAGCGGCGTGTGCTCCGATATCGGCTGCATGCGAATCGTGGGTGCCTGCACCACCTCTGCCCCCAGGTCCTCCAGCCGGCGCGCGAGCTCCGAGGCTTGCGTTCGCGCTCGCGTAACTGCCACCCTGAGTCCGCTCAGCGGCAGTGCGGGCAGCCATCGGAGATCCTCCGACAGCTTTGCCACCGCCCCCACGATTGTGACCGCGGGCGCTTTCACCTGTTCGCGCCGTGCCACCTCGGCGATCGTGCCAAGCGTGCCGGTGACCGTGCGTTGAGTGGGCATCGTGCCCCGTTCCACCACCGCCACCGGCTGGGACTCGGGGCGTCCTGCGTCGATCAGGGACCGCGCGATGCCCTCCAATGCGCCTACACCCATATAGAACACGAGCGTTCCGGGGAACCCCCCGAGTGCCTCCCAATCGAGTTCGGACTCGAGCTTGTCAGGGTCCTCATGTCCGGTCACGAGTGCTACCGCGGTCGAGAGCCCACGGTGCGTGACCGGGATTCCCGCGTAGGCCGCGGCTGCGACGCCGGCTGTCACGCCGGGCACGACGTGAAAGTCGATTCCCTCCTTTCGCAGCGCCAGTGCCTCCTCGCCGCCGCGCCCGAAGACGAACGGGTCGCCGCCCTTCAGGCGCACCACCTCACGTCCTTCGCGAGCCCGCTCGATCAGCAACGCCGTCGTCCGCTCCTGGGGAACTGCCTCGCCGCCGCCCTCCTTGCCGACAAACAACAGCTCCGCATCAACCCGTGCCCCGTCGAGGGCGCTCGCGGGGATCAGCCGGTCGTAGAGGATAGTGTCCGCGCGGGCGATCAACTCGATCGCACGCGCGGTTAGCAAGCCGGGAGCTCCCGGGCCGGCGCCCACCAGGTGCACGCACCCGGGG
>JBOGYB010000362.1:0-2766 GCA_050696555.1 Solirubrobacteraceae bacterium
ACTCGACGGGGCCCGTGACACTGTTTCCTGTCTGACTACCTAAGCATCTAGGTAGTCCTGCTGCGAGTGACTATTTTTCGCTTGCCACCACGGCTGCCGCAGTAGCGTTTTCAAGCGTCCCGCTGAGGATCGCGGTGTTGTTGCCTGATACGGACGGCAGTTCGAGCTCGGCGTTTACTGCACTGTCGATGATTCCAGTGAATATACCGAACAGGATCTGCGAGCCACAGCCTTCGGACGTCGGCGCTGAGAACGTGTTGTTCACAAGCGAGTTTTTCCTGAGGATGAGGAGATTGAATTCATCCTTGAATTCAGGTTCCCCGAGACTACCGGTGATCGGGGTGTTCGGGAGCGGCGGGCTCGTGGTGCCGGTTGTGAGTTCGACGTTAACCGGTTTGGAGCTTGAGCCGACGTAGCATTTGGGCCCGAGGAATCCATTTTCGAGATGGACCCGCACCGGCAGGTTCAGCGCATCGGGACCGCCGGACAGGAGGGCCCCTCTGTTAATCGAAATGTTACCAACGAGTTCGGTGGTGGCAGTCACACCGGTAATGCCTTTGTTGATGAATTCGTTGAATATTTTCGACAGAGGTTCACCGAAGAATGAGGGCGCCAAGATTTTTAGCAGCCCACCCGGTACCGTCTGGGGTGTTAACGAAATCGTCTGGGCACCGTTGGCGGCGTTGACCCAGGTTTCGACTCCGGTTTCTTCATTATCAATGATGCCACCCTGCAGGGTGATCGTTTTCGTGATCGGCACTGTGGTTTTCTTAATCTTGAATTCACCACTGCTAGTCGTGGCGAAGACGCAGAAGTTCACCCCAGTCACTTTCGTGGGGCAGTTGCCGAAATTGACAAAATCGCCCGTCGGTTTGAGGGCGAGTGCCGACCCTGCGAATGCGAGTACAGCGAGCGACGCGATGGCCGCCGCGACGAGGAGCGCCGAAAGCGCCCCTCGCCTCGTATGCGTGATGCCCGTACTGGTCATCTGATCCATCCTCCTGTGGGTTTGGTTGAACGGCGCATGCATCGACTGTCACGACGCTCCTACGGGCAGCACTTCACACCGTCGGGGTCCAGGTCAATACCGCGACGTCATTGCGCCGGCTATATCGAGCCGGCTGTTACAGCCTTCGACGCGTTCCTTCTTCGATCCGCATGTACAGCAGATCACGTCAGGCGGAACATGTCGTGACTTAGCGGTTCTATACGAAAGCACTATGGATGTCAAGCGAAAAACAACGAATCGGGAAAATCTCAAAAATCAGAACTCGTGCGTACAATCAAACACTACCCGCTAGAGTCGGCTAACCGAGACAAAGAGAGGCGCAAGCAGCCCGGCCCACTGACATCACCTCGGCGCAACTTCCCTGTCTTCCGCCGGTTGGGGGGATCGAGGACGCTAACCTCGGCGTCTCCAACTCCAGCCCGCGTAGAGGCCACCAGGCTCGTGAGGTCCACAACTGCCAGGGATCGAGAGCCAGAGAGCCGGGAGGATGGTTCTTGGCAAACGCAGCAACCCACAAGCGATACACCCACACTGCCGTTAGGACCGTGCTCCTCGTGGGCAGCTTGACTTGCTCGATGATGATCCTGCCCACGATCAGCGCGGCCACCGGAGCCGGGGTGGGTGGAGCACAAGCACCAGGAGGGCCCTCGAGTGCACCGGCCCCCACAAAGCGCGGAAGTGCGGTGAGGATCTCGAGCGCGACGTGCGTGCCCACGATCCACTGTTCGGCCAAGCCACACCAGGTGTCTTTGCACGGAGAGTTGCTGGTCAGGGGCACCGCGATACGCAGAGGAATGGTGGTGGCGTTCCCTCGCCGCTATGGGGCTCGCATCGCCCGCAACTCCCCTACTGCCCACATCGCCGGCTCTAGCCTGGGGCTTGTCGTGCACGTACCGAGCAGTGCCCACTCGGGACGGATCATGATCCTGCTCGACCGCGGACACCACTCCAACTCCTATGGTCCGATCCAGGTGGTGCGCTACGCGCTCCACCCACCATCCCCACCGGCCGCGCCTTCCGCCGCATCGCCGAGCGGCACGGCGTTCGACGGTCAGGGCATGTGGATCTGGTACGTGAGCCAATCCGACGGCGGCAATCTTGCCTCAATCGCCGCCCAAGCCCATGCCGCGGGTGTGAGCACGTTGTTCGTGAAGAGCTCAGACGGATCGACCAACTACTGGAGCCAGTTCAGCACCACACTCGTGCAAGCGCTGCACGCGAGCGGCCTACGAGTGTGCGCATGGCAGTACGTGTATGGCACCAACCCGGCCGGAGAGGCAACACTCGGAGCTCGCGCGGTGGCGGCGGGTGCTGACTGCCTGGTGATCGACGCAGAGGCGGAGTACGAAGGAAAGTACGGTGCCGCGCAAACCTATATCGCCGATCTGCGGGCACAAATCGGAGCCTCCTACCCGGTGGGGCTGGCGTCGTTCCCCTACATCTACTACCACACCTCTCTGCCCTTCTCAGTATTCCTCGGCCCCAACGGAGCCCAGTTCGACGCGCCGCAGATGTACTGGAAGGCGATCGGGAACTCGGTGGACACCGTATATGCCAACACGTATGTCTCAAACCGCCCTTACGGCCGTGCGATCGTCCCACTCGGGCAGACCTACGAAAACCCGTCGGCGGCGGATCTCCTGCGATTCCGAGAGGAGGCGTCGCTCTACGGCGCGAGCGGAATTTCCTTCTGGGACTTCCAGGAGACCTCCGCGGGCGGGTGGAAGGCGCTCGGCACACAGCTCGCCCAACTGACC
>JBOGYB010000363.1:0-2753 GCA_050696555.1 Solirubrobacteraceae bacterium
GGCGTTATCTCGGCGGGGAGGCCGCGCGTGTGCTGCCGGTGCCGATGATGAACGTGCTCAACGGGGGGGCCCACGCTGACAACAAGGTGGATTTCCAGGAGTTCATGGTCGTCCCCTGCGGTGCCCTCACCTTCTCCGAGTGTCTACGGATGGGCACCGAGGTGTTCCACGCGCTCAAGGCGACGCTCCACGCTCGGGGCCTGTCGACAGCCGGGGGGGATGAGGGTGGGTTCGCCCCCGACCTCAGCTCCAACGAGGAGGCCCTGGAGATGCTTGTGGCGGGTATAGAAGCCGCCGGGTACCGTCCCGGGGAGGATGTGGCGATAGCACTCGACCCCGCCACCAGCGAGCTCTACGAGGGGGGCTCCTATGTGCTCGCACACGAGGGACGCACCCTCAGCGCGGTCGAGCTCGCCGGCTATTGGGCCGAGCTGGCGGCTCGCTACCCCATCGTGTCGATCGAGGACGGCATGGGAGAGCAGGACTGGGACGGCTGGAAGGCGCTCACAGAGCGCCTTGGTGAGAGCGTGCAGCTCGTGGGGGATGACCTGTTCGTCACCAACACCGAGCGCCTCGCACGGGGTATTGAGCTGGGGGTGGCCAACTCGATCCTCATCAAGGTCAACCAGATCGGAACGCTCACGGAGACGCTCGCTGCCATCGCGATGGCACGTCATGCGGGTTACACCGCCGTGATGAGTCACCGCTCGGGTGAGACCGAAGACGTTACGATCGCCGACCTCGCGGTGGCTACCGGCTGCGGTCAGATAAAGACGGGCGCTCCTTCTCGCTCGGACAGGGTGGCCAAGTACAACCAGTTGCTGCGCATCGAGGAGCAGCTGGGCGCCGACGCCGAGTTCCTTGGACGGTCAGTGTTCCGCGGCTGATTGGGTCGTTAGCCACGAGCTTGCGTCTCCGGTTGCTCTGACGTAGACGTGCGCTCTCGTGGGGGAACCCTGCAGGATGTTGGTGGGTGAGGGCGAAATGCGCCTTATGCCGGCCTCCGCCTCCGCCTCGAGATCCTCTGGCGCACGTCGACCGGCATCCGTGAGGCCCCGTATACGCTGGGATCGGGTGGGGCGCCGGGCGATGCTGGTGGTGATGATCGCGATCGCCTACCTCTACCTCAGTGCCGGCCTGCGTCTCTTCTCGGCATGGGGAGAGTCCAAACGGGACTCCGCCCAGGTGCGGGTGCTAGAACACCAAAATCGTCTGCTCAAGCGTCAGCACGCGACGCTGGCAAGTCCCGGCGCCGTGCAGGCGCAGGCACGCCGCCTGGGCATGGTGCGTCGCGGCGAGCAGGCTTACATCGTGAGCGGGCTCCCCCCCAACTGATAGGGCTTATCCCGAGCCTCCCCGGGCTCAGGTCGCCGGACGGGCCGAGGGCCGCTGCTAGCCTCCGCGTCGGTGCCGGACCTCGACAACGCGATCTACCAGTGGCAGCAGGGTGAGCGGCGCCTCTTGGGGGCTTCTGCCGAGCGGCGCCCGCTGTTGCAGCGGATCGCCGACACACTCGTGGTTGAGCTGCGCAGGTGCCTTGGTGGGCGTTTCACCGCCGAGGAACTGGTTGGGCTCTACGAACGCGGCACATCCTGGTGTTTGCAGTCGGCGATGGACATTGCCCCGGACGACCCGTGGGCGTGGGATTCGCGTGTGGTGGTTGACGCCGCCTTCGCGCGATACTTGCACGAGGCTGTCGACTACGCTGGCGGCCGTCTCATCTCCGCGGAGGGGTAGCGACCGCCTAGTCCTCGCCGATACGGCGGATCACTATCTGGTCCTCCTCGACGGCGACCTCTACCTGCCGGTGACCTGCCCAGTGCTCGGCGTAAACAGGGTTGTCCTGGACAGCTGGGTCAAGCCACAGACCGTAACCCTCTTCGCCGTGGTCGAACGTGCCCTCCAGCGGTCCGGCGCTACGCGGAGCGGAGCGTCGTCCCCCGCGCCGCGCGCGTCTGCGTCGGGGGGCGGGAGTGTCCTCGTCCTCTGCTGCCGCCTCCTTTTCGGCGGCTTCAGCCTCGGCCTTGGCCTTTTCCGCCTCCATCGCTGCCTCGAGTTCGGCGGCGATCAGCTCGTCGTCCTCTGCTCGTAGATCGATCTCTTCCGGGTAGACGGCTGCGGTGAGACCCTCCGAAGGGGCCTCGTCGCCGAGCAGGTCGTTCTGCCGCTTGAACTGCTCGATGTCCTGAACGGTGACCTCGAGCTGGTGGGCCACCCAAGCGTCGGTACGACCTTGGCGTACCCAGCTTCGGATTTGGTTTAGGTGCGGGCGCAGTGATCTACGTGCCATGAAGGGCCCGGGAGACTAGCGCATGCTTCGACGTCTCGCCGCGTGAGCTCCAATAGGGCGAGACCGGGAGGTAGGGGGAGTGGTTTACTCGCAAGTACATTCGCCAAATCGGCGTTTGGTGGGTGGGAACACTATGCTTGCCATAAGGCGGGGCGAGGGGCGATCCCGCTTCCCGAAACCGTGGCCTACCGGAAGGTGCCGTAAATGCTGGTTTTGACGCGCAAGCCCAACCAGAGCATCATGATCGGGGACGACATCGAGGTGTCGGTCCTCTCCGTGGTTGGCGACAAGGTGCGCATCGGCATCCATGCCCCCCAGGAGGTGCCGGTGTTCCGCACGGAGATCTACGTCGAGATTCAGCGCGAGGACGGTGGCGTGGCCCCATCGAACGAGGATGTCAGGGCCGAGGTTGACGACGCGCTGGGGAAGCTCGGCGACACACCCTGATCGACTTTCGCTAGGC
>JBOGYB010000364.1:0-2750 GCA_050696555.1 Solirubrobacteraceae bacterium
GGAAGGGATCGTGAGGCGGATGGTGTCCGCCTCCTCCCGTCCTGGCGATTGGTGCCTTGATTTCTTCGCCGGCTCAGGCACGCTCGGTGCGGTCGCATCGAAGCTGGGACGGCGCTTCGTGCTGATCGACTCGAATCCCCGCGCGGTGGAGGTCATGCGCGCTCGCCTACCCTCGGTGGGGGCCGCCACCGGCTGAACCCTCGCGTGTGCACGCGGCAACGGCGCGCCTTCAATTCCAGGTCTGGCTAGATAGGGTGCAGGCGGTGGCTAGCCGTGTTTTGATCCTCTCCTGGGAGTACCCCCCCGTGATCGAGGGCGGTCTCGCCCGGCATGTGCGCAAGCTCGCGGAGGAGCTTGTCGTGCAAGGGACAGCAGTCGACGTGCTCACTCGCGGTCGCGACAGCTCTCGTTCCTGCGAAAACCAGGGAGGGGTGACCGTTCACCGTGTGTGTGAGCCCAGCTTTCCTCAGGACCTCGACCAGTTCCTCGCGTGGGTGGAGCAGATGAACGAGGACATGCTCGCTGCCGGCAAGGGACTTGCCGAAGAGTACACCTACGACCTCGTGCACGGACACGATTGGCTTGTCGCGCGTGCCTCCGCGGCGCTGGCCGATCTCCTTGAGATTCCCTACGTCACGACGATCCACGCCACCGAGCACGGGCGCCACCAGGGGTGGGTGGACAAACCGCCACAGTCCAACATCCACGCGATCGAGCGCTGGATGGCGAGGCGCGCCGATTCGGTGATCACCTGCTCGCATTACATGCGCGGGCACGCCGCCGACATCTACGACATCGACGAACGCCGCATCACGGTGATCCCCAACGGCATCGACCCCTCCGACTTGCGTCCCGTGGACGATCTCGACGCGCTGCGCCTCAAGTTCGCCCAACCTCACGAGAAGCTTGTGTTGCTCGTGGGGAGGCTCGTCTACGAGAAGGGCTTCCAGCTCGCCTTCGACGCACTCCCGGGGGTGATCGAGAAGGTTCCAGGTGTGCGTTTCCTCGTCGCCGGCTCCGGCACCCACGAGGGGGAGTTGAAGGCGCAGGCGGAGCGGTTGGGGTTGTCAGAGCATGGCGTCTTCCTCGGCTGGATCGGCGACGATGCGCTGCACTCCCTCTACCGCATCGCCGACCTGTGCGTTGTGCCCTCGCTGTACGAGCCGTTCGGATTGGTGGCGCTCGAGGCGATGGCCTCGGGCTGCCCCTGCATCGTCGCCGACACCGGGGGTTTGCGCGAGGTGGTGCCGGCGGGGGAGCGCGTGGGGTTGCGCTTCAACGGGGGCGACCCCGAGCACTTGGGTGTGATGATCGAAAGGCTCCTTGTCGACGAGGAGCTGCGTGACCGGCTCGTCACCGAGGCCTCAGAGCACGTGCTCTCTTTCGACTGGTCAGATGTGGCCCAGCGCACGACGGTGGTCTACGGCGATCTTGCCTCCCGCCGCGCCCAGCAGCGCGCCTGAACCTCCGTCCAGGCCGTCGCACGCGCGGAGGTGTGGTTGTGCAATCTTTGCCTCTCCAATCGGTAAACCAACGACGAGGGTGGAGGAGTTGGACGCGATGCTCCAAGGGTTGATGCAGGACGATTTTCAACTGACGCTCCACCATCCCTTGCACCGGATGCGCTCGGTGCATCCCTCGGCGGAGGTGGTGACGCTCACCGACGATGGTGTGGTGCGCGCAAGCTACGGGGAGGTGTCAGAGCGCGTGGACCGGCTCGCCCGCGTCCTCGACAAGCTGGGCGTCAAACAGGGCGACCGAGTGGGGACGTTTGCGTGGAACAACCAACGTCACCTCGAGCTCTACATGGCGGTGCCGTGCGTGGGGGCGGTGCTCCATACGCTCAACATTCGTCTCTTCGCAGAGCAGCTCACCTACATCGTCAACCACGCCCAGGACGGGGTGATCTTCGTCGACGACTCGCTGATCCCGCTGCTCGAGCCACTTGTGCCCACGTTCCAGGGGGTGCGCCACTACGTTGTGATGGGTGACGGCGATGGGGATCCCACCCACCCCTCTCTGCCCAACGCTTTGCGCTACGAGGAGCTGTTGGAGGAGGTAGGGCCCGGCTCCTACGACTACCCAGAGGTGGACGAGCGCCAGGCTGCCGCGCTCTGCTATACGAGCGGCACCACCGGCAACCCCAAGGGGGTGCTCTACTCCCATCGCTCGATCTCCCTTCACTCCACCGCGTCGCTGATGAAGGACGCTCTCGGGCTCTCCCAGCGTGACCGTGCGCTGCTGGTGGTGCCGATGTTCCACGTCAACGCCTGGGGGATCCCGCACGCGGCGGCGCTGGCGGGAGCCGATTTGATCATGCCCAACCGTTTCCTACAGGCGCAGCCGTTGGCGCAGCTGATCGAGGCGGAGCGACCCACGATCGTGGGTTGCGTCCCCACCATCTTCGGCGAGTTGTTGCGGTACGCGGACGCGAACGACGTGGATATCTCCTCGATCACGAACGCCGCGTGCGGTGGGTCGGCGGTGCCGCGCCAATTGATGAAGGACTTCGACGAGCGCCATTCCGTAAACGTGTACCAGGCGTGGGGGATGACAGAGACGAGTCCCGTTGCCTCCTACTCGCGGCCTGAGGAGTCGCGGGGGCATGACGACGAGTACTGGGACAACCGTGCCAAGCAGGGCAAGCCTCTTCCGTGGGTGCAGTTGCGGATCGTGGGAGACGATGGGGAGGAGGCCCCGTGGGACGGGGTCGCCACGGGGGAGCTCGAGGTGAGGGGGCCGTGGATCGC
>JBOGYB010000365.1:0-2743 GCA_050696555.1 Solirubrobacteraceae bacterium
CATCATGCCCGTGAACTCGGCGCGGTCGATGTAGTCGAGGGCGCCGAGGCGCTTCACGAGCTCGCCCTTCTCGGCGGAGGAGACGACGCCCACGCAGTGCGCGCCGGCCGCCGCGCAGAGTTGCGTGGCAAACACCCCCAGCCCCCCGGCGGCACCCCAGATGAGCACCTTCTGACCGGCCTGCAGGTTGCAGCGGGTGATGAGCATGCGGTAGGCGGTGAAGTACACGAGCCCGTAGGAAGCGGCCTCCGACCAGGAGAGGGCCTGGGGCTTGGGAAGTAGCTGCTGTGCCTGGACCTTGGTGAACTGGGCGAACGACCCCCAGGTGGTCTCATAACCCCAGATCTTCTGTGAAGGGGCGGCCATCGGGTCGAGGCCGTGCACCTCTGGGTCCTCGTAGGAGGCCTGGTTGCAGTGCACCACCACCTCGTCGCCGGGCTTCCAGCGGGTGACGCCCGGACCCACCTTCCACACAATCCCGGAGGCGTCGGAGCCGCCGATGTGGTGGCCGAACTCGGGGTGGTCGCCGTACTTCATCACCGACACCGGCTTGCCGAGAGCGGCCCATACGTTGTTGTAGTTCACCCCCGCCGCCATGACCCGCACGATCACCTCGAACGCGGCGGGCTCGGGGACGTCGATCTCCTCCAGCTGGAAGGCGTCCTTCGGTTCGCCCTGGCGCTCCTCGCGGATGACCCACGCGGCCATCGTGGAGGGGAGCTCGCCCGGCTCGGCGTCCACCTTTGAAACTCGTTGAAGATCGATTGCCACGGTGCCTCGGAACCTCACGTGTGGGGGATAGGGAGTGGCTGCAATCCTACCCGGCGCGGCCCGCGGTTGGTGTGGCGCCTGCCAGGAGGCAGCGAGGAGCCTTTAGCTGAATGGCAACTCGCTCACAACCGCTCGCCCGTCACCGTGGCCTACCGTCAGCTCAGTGCCTACGGTGGCCTCGCGTCGCACCAGCGCTAGCCCGATCGGGCCGAACACGGGGGAGAGGACAGAGCTCGCGAGATTCCCCACCGTGCGCTCTGCAAGTCGCAGCTCAGCGCCTGGGTGAAGGGGCTCTGAGAGACGCAGTCCGCGCAGATGGCGGTTGGGTTTGCCCCTGTAGAAGAGGCGTGCCACCGTCTCCTGGCCGACGTAGCAGCCCTTCGTGAAGCTCACCGCGCGCTCGTTCAAGCCGGCCTCTTGGGGGATCGTGGAGTCATCGAGGTCGATCCCGTAGCGGGGTCGTCCATGCTCGACGCGCACGATCTCTGCCGCCGCGTCGCTAACGGTGAGGACACCTGCCTCCAGGAGGGTGCTGCGCACTGCATCGATTGCCGTGGAGTCGAACAGCAAGTCGAGGCCGATGTCGGTGCGAATCGTGCGTATCGGGGTTTGGTTGACGGTCACGAGCCGGTGGTCGTGCTCCTGCGGGGGTAGTTCGTTGGGGTGCAGAGCGAGCGCCTTGGTGGCTACCGTGTCGGAGGTCGGTCCGATGAGCGACAGCAGCGAGCGCTCCAGGGTGCGCTTGTGGAGCTCCACCTCGTAGCCCACCTTGAAGCGACGGATCATGTCGAACAGCGCTTGAAGCGCCGAGCGCTCGGTGTCGAGCAGCAATTCGTAGGGCTCCCCAGCGGGGTGGTTGCCAACCGCAAGGATGCGCAAGTCGCCGAGCATCTTGCCCTTGTTTGTGAGGAAGGCCGCGTAGCGTCCTTCGTCGGGATTGACGCCCACGAGCTCGTTTGTGACCTGCCCATTGAGGAACTCGACAGCTCCCGCGCCGGTAAGGGCGAGCTTGCCACGCTCGGAGCGGTCCACCAAACCGCAGCGTTCGGTCAACGTTGCGTACTCGCCCGCCAATTCTGCCGTATCGGTTGTCGCCATAGGCTTTCGAGCATAGCCACGCCAAGTCTGCACTTCTCCACGGTAGGCTTCACGTAAGTGGCCCTCGCAGACACCTTCCAGCAGATCATCGACGCGCTCCCCGACGATTGGACGGACCTCGAGCTCGACTTGCGGATCGCGGACGAGTCGCGGTACATCGACGCGTGCGTGTATCTCGTCACTTGCAATGCGCAGCCCTACTCCCACCACGATTGGCACTGGCGGCTGCTGGTGGCGCACCGCTTCGGTCATGCTGCCTCGGCGCCAACCACGCACGGAGCGCTGCGGTTGCTCGACGAAGCGGGCATCGAGGGCGAGCTGGTCCTGCGCGAGCAGAGGGTGGGCCGTGTGGAGGTCACTCAGATGTGGGGTCGTCCGCATTCGGTGCGCGAGGAGTTCGCGCGCCTGCGGGCGCAGTAAGACCGAGCCGCACACTGGTCGATTGAGCGATGGCGCGCGTCGTGGCCTTCATTCCGGACCTCCTATTCGGCTCCCAGGTGCAGGGAAGCCTGCAAATGGCAGGTTACGAGGTGGATCTGATCGGGGATGAGGACCGCGTGCCCAGCGCTCTGAGGGATGCGGTGGCACTCGTGATCGATCTCACTGACGATTGTGCGCATCGTGCGGGGCTCCTACAGTCACTCCCGCGCGAGGACCTGGAGGGGGTGCGCACACTTGCCTTTTATTCCCATGTGGACGTCGAGGCGAAGCATGTGGCCGAGGGGGTGGGCTTTGACGTGGTGGTTCCCCGTTCGCGTATGGCTCGTGAAGGGGCGGAGCTGGTGGGGCGGCTTGTGGGTGAGGGTTCGGGTTGACACGGTTTTAGTTTTGCACTTGACAAGTAGGCTACAGGCCGTGTAGTGTGGTTCTAGCC
>JBOGYB010000366.1:0-2729 GCA_050696555.1 Solirubrobacteraceae bacterium
GGGTGTCCGATGACGACGCCATCCAGACCGCCTGGGAGTGCACGCGGCGAGAGGGTTTGCTGGCAGGGATCTCCTGTGGTGCGGCGTTGTGGGCGAGCCTTCAGGTGGCGGCTCGTCCCGAGTACGCCGGCAAGCGGATCGTCACGATCATGCCCGACTCGGGCGAGCGTTACGTCTCGCAGGCCTTTTTCGCCCCCACATAGCTCGCGCGGGAATGATCGCTCCGGCAGGTGGGTGTGGACCTACCGGGACGGGTGTTCAGACCGCTACGCTTTCTCCATGCTCGGCATCGACACCGTGACACGGGTCGCAAAGGAGCTGCGCCGGGATGTGGCCGTGGCGCGCGACCGCGATCCCGCGGCGTGCGGGGTGCAGACGTTCGAGATCGTCGCTACATGGCCGGGTATTCAAGCGCTGCTTGCGCACCGCGTCGCGCACGCGCTGCACACCTCTGAAGTGCCGTTGCTCCCGCGCGCGATCGCACTTGTCTCGCGTGCGTTGACAGGGATCGAGATCCATCCCTCCGCGCGCATCGGCAAGGGTCTGTTCATCGATCACGGCTCCGGTGTCGTGATCGGGGAGACCGCGGAGATCGGCGACAACGTGACGCTCTATCAGGGTGTGACCCTCGGTGGCACGGGCTTTGCGACCGGCAAGCGTCACCCCACCGTGCAGGACAATGTGACGATCGGCTCAGGAGCGAAGCTGCTCGGCCCGATCACGGTGGGTCACGGCGCCAAGATCGGGGCGAACAGCGTGGTTATAACCGATGTTCCGTCCAACTCCACCGTGGTGGGCAACCCTGGCCACCCCGTGCGTGTCGACGGCCGTCGTCCGGAGGGGCCCGATGCCGACTGGATCCACCTCCCCGACCCCATCGCCGAGGCGATCCAGGGTCTCGCAAGCCGCATCTCCGCGCTGGAGCGCGCAGTCGCCGAGCTATCGGGTGAGCATGTCGATCCAGTCGAGCCTGCCGCTGAGGTGCGGGTGCTACGCACCGTGAAGGGCCCGAGTCCCGCCGGGGGGTAGCTCAATAGAACACCGTCCGGCAACGGTGTCGGGGGTGGGCCTTGTACTCGGGGGCCTGGCCGCGGGTCCACAGCCATGTGTCGATGCTGCGAGCAGGTACGTTCGTGCGTTGTGAGATGAGCTCGCAGGCGTGGAGGGCGCAGGCACGGATCTCCCGCTCCGCTCCCCCGAGCGCAAGGCGCTCACCTGCGTTGATGCGCGCAGCCAGCTCCTCGTCGTAGACGAGCACTCCGTCGCAGTGCAGCACGTGCGGTACGAGGTTGTCGGCGAAGATCGTGAGGCGATCGAGGTCGTGGAGCTCGGCGACCCCCGCCAGCGCTAGATCGTTGGGGGCGATCTGCGCACGCTTGTAGAAGCCGCGGTCGT
The DNA here is from genome assembly GCA_050696555.1 of Solirubrobacteraceae bacterium. Lineage (GTDB taxonomy): Bacteria > Actinomycetota > Thermoleophilia > Solirubrobacterales > Solirubrobacteraceae > Palsa-744. The sequence goes on from JBOGYB010000366.1 coordinate 1,396, forward strand.
CGAACATCGCCATGCCTCGGGCAAGCATCTCTGCCAGTCGCTCGGCCGAGCCGCCGGCTTCGGCCACGAGGTCAAGCGCTCGTCGCGGCGGTTTCCCCGATCCTTGGGGTCGCCTCGCCCCTCCGGGTCGCCTCGCCCCTCCGGGTCCGCCCGCCCTTCCAGGTCGCTCCATCCCGTTCGGGCTCTCCAGGAAGCGTCCCAACTCACGCAGGGCCTGCGCGTAGAGGCTCATCAACTCGTTGTCGGGGGCTTGATCGAGGATCGCCGCGATCTCGCCGGTGCTCACCTGCTTCAGCCACACGCTCGTGGGGGGCCCGTGGGCGCGAACGTGGTCGGCGAGGTTCCAAGCGACCGTGAAATACCCGCTCACCGGCTCGCCGTGTGCGGTGCGCTTGTTCAGCGTGGGGAACCACCCCGACCCGAAGTTGATCGCGTCGAGAGCCAACAGGTAGTCGGCTACGTCTGCCGCGCTTCCCTCCAGGTAGTGGCGCTCGGGATCGAGTGCGGGGGGCTTGACCGGGCGCACCTCGGCGGCCGCGTCGAGATCGATGCGCACGTGCCGTGCATGGGCGGCGATTTGCGCGCACGTCGCGCGCACCTCCTCAGTGAGGGTCATCGGTAGGAAGCTTAGGTGGTGGCTCCTACATGGATCCGCCCGCGGCCGGTTGGGCGCCTTGGCCGGTCCTGCTTGGCAGCGTGCTCAGCACGAAGGCGCTGGTTATGTCGGCGGCGTAACCCCAGGCGAAGGCTCCCAGGAAGTCACTGGGGGTGCCTATGAAGTTGTCGACCAGCAACAGGGTCCCGACGCCCGCGATGACGAGACCGAGCAAGATTGTCTGGAGGGCTTGATCGCGTGCCAGTTGCTTGGTGGCCCGGATCTGGCGGGGGCTCGGCGTAGCGGCGAAATCGTTCGGTTGGATACGGGCGGGCGGTTGCCAGGATTGGCGCAGCGTTTGGGTCAAGGTGCCGGTGTCCCCCTCCGTGCCGACAATCAGCTCGGCGTTCACGCGGGCCTGCACCGAAGCGATGTTCTGTACGGCGGTGCCGGCCCTCCGGGCGGCGGTGGACGCCGGCGGATGCTTTTTTTCGGCGGCGAGCCTGTAGAGCCCTTCTTCAAGCGCCTTTTCCACCGACTTGAGCTTGCTCCCACGCTTTATGAGCTTGGCGAAACTCTCGCTCAGGCTCTGCAGTTGATCCAGCAGGCTCTCCAAGCTCTCTGCTCGGCGAGGATCGGCCGCCAGCAGAGCGGTTGTGAACTGTCGGGTGTCACGCCACATCGCACGTTGCGCATCGTCTTCCCTGGTGGCCTTGTATCCGGCGATCGACAGGCTGTC
>JBOGYB010000367.1:0-2725 GCA_050696555.1 Solirubrobacteraceae bacterium
GTCCGATCATGTGCTCCGCGCAACGCTCCACCCAATCGTTCGGCGACTCTTTCCCGGCTATCGCCCCCAGCTCGGCGGGCAACCCGAAGGAGTCGAAGCCGAACGCGAACAGCACGTCCTCGCCGCGCGCGCGACAGAAGCGCGCGTAGGCATCCCCGATCGAGTAGCTGCGCACGTGCCCGATGTGGATGTTCCCCGAGGTGAACGGCGCCGAGGGCTTTATGTACTTACGCCGTCGATCGCCGTCGATCGCGGGAGTGCGGAAGGCGTTTTGCTCGCTCCATGCGGCCTGTCGTGCGGGCTCGATCGCGTGTGGGTCGTAGTGTGGAAGTATGCGCTGGCTCACCGATCGAGCATACCCAAGCGCTCCGAGCGGGTTGTTATGCTCGTCCGCCGCGACTGTAAGGATTTTTCGATGGAAGTAGAGATTGGACGCGGCAAGCAAGGCCGCCGCGCATACGGATTCGACGACATCGCGATCGTGCCTTCCCGGCGCACACGCGACCCCGACGACATCGACATCTCCTGGAAGCTCGGTCCCTATCAGTTCGAGCTGCCGATGATGGCCTCCGCAATGGATGGTGTGGTCTCTCCGAAGACGGCGGCGGTCGTGGGCCAGCTCGGCGGACTGGCGGTGCTCAACCTCGAGGGAATCTTCACGCGCTACGAGAACGCCGACGAGCAGCTCGAGCGCATCTCCAAGCTGCCCAAGGACGTGGCGACGCGCGAGATGCAGGAGATCTACAGCCAGCCTGTGATCCCCGAGCTGATCGCCCAGCGTGTGCGCGAGATCAAGGAACAGAAGGTGGTGTGTGCCGCCTCACTCACCCCCCAGCGCGTCCTCGACTACCACGAGATCGCGCTGGAGGCGGGCCTTGACGTGCTGGTCATCCAGGGCACAGTCGTCTCCGGCGAACACGTCTCCACGGTGTCGGAGCCGCTAAACCTAAAGGAGTTCATTCCCTCGCTCGACGTGCCCGTGGTGGTGGGTGGTTGCGCCTCCTACCAGACGGGCCTTCACCTGATGCGAACCGGCGCCGCCGGCGTGCTCGTGGGCGTTGGTCCGGGCGCTGCGTGCACCACGCGCGGGGTGCTGGGGATCGGTGTGCCACAGGCGACCGCCATCGCCGACGTCGCACACGCGCGCTCCACGCACATGTTGGAGACGGGCGAGTACTGCCAGGTGATCGCCGACGGTGGGATGCGCAACGGCGGCGATGTCTCCAAGGCAATCGCGCTGGGCGCGGACGCTGTGATGATCGGATCGCCACTCGCTCGTGCACACGAAGCGCCGGGCCGGGGCTTTCACTGGGGGATGGCCACCTTCCATCCCACGCTTCCCCGTGGAGCCCGCGTGGCGACCACCCAAAACGGGACGCTCGAGGAGATCCTCGTGGGGCCTGCGCGTGAGAACGACGGCACTTTCAACCTGTTTGGTGGCTTGCGCACCTCGATGGCCACCTGCGGGCACAAGGACCTCGCCGAGTTCAACCGCGCGGAGGTTGTGATCGCGCCTGCCCTGCAAACCGAGGGCAAGCAGCTCCAGCGCGACCAGTCGGTGGGGATGGGCTCCAATGGCAAGGCGGCAGCGCTGGTAAATGACTGAGATGGCCGCCGCGGCCACCGCGCCGTCTCCCGAGGGCCCGACCGGGCTGGCGGCGGCGCGCGAGGAGGTGGTGGTCCTCGACTACGGTGGCCAGTACTCGCAACTGATCGCACGGCGTATCCGCGACTGCGGTGTGTTCTCCGAGCTGCTTCCCCACCACGTGGGTCTCGAAGAGGTGGTGAAGCGCAAGCCGCGCGGGATAATCCTCTCCGGGGGTCCCGCGTCGGTGTATGCCCCCGGTGCTCCGCGTTTGGAGCGCGAGCTACTAGAGCTAGGCGTTCCTGTATTGGGCATCTGCTACGGCATGCAACTGCTCGTCCACGAGCTGGGAGGGCGCGTCGAGCAAGCCGAGGTGGGGGAGTTCGGCCGCTCCGATCTCACCGTCTCAGAGCCAGGGATGCTGCTCGCGGGGATGCCTAAGGAGCAGACCTGTTGGATGTCCCACCGCGACACTGTCTTCGAGGCGCCCGCAGGATTCACCGCGCTTGCCTCCTCCACGGCCTCCCCGGTGGCGGCCGTCGAGGATGTCGAGCATGGGGTTTACGGCATCCAGTTCCACCCCGAGGTGGTGCACACCCCCTATGGACAGGAGATCCTGACGCGCTTCCTCACGGAGGTGTGTGGCTGCGAGCGCACATGGTCACCGGCGTCGATCGCCGAAGATCAGATAGCGCGCATTCGCAAACAGGTGGGCGACGGTCGCGTCATTTGCGGTCTCTCAGGGGGCGTGGACTCCTCCGTGGCAGCGCTGCTGGTGCATCGCGCGATCGGGGACCAGCTCACCTGCGTGTTCGTCGACCACGGCTTGATGCGCAAGGATGAGGGCGAGCAGGTGATCGGTGCATTCCGCGACACCTTCAAGGTGCCGCTCGTGGCGGTGGACGCCGAGACGCGTTTTCTCGAGAAGCTCAAAGGGGTCACCGAGCCTGAGGCCAAGCGCAAGGCGATCGGAGCCGAGTTCATCCGTGTATTCGAGGAGGAGGCCGCGAAGATCTCCGCCTCGAGCCCCGCTCGCTACCTGGTCCAAGGGACGCTCTACTCCGATGTGATCGAGTCGGGCGGAGGCACGGGTGCCGCCACGATCAAGTCGCATCACAACGTCGGCGGACTTCCCGAGGA
>JBOGYB010000368.1:0-2723 GCA_050696555.1 Solirubrobacteraceae bacterium
CTCCACCTGAGCCCGTGGCGGGTCGTGTCTCGATCGGCGGTTACCGCCTTTTGTTGGGGGATCCAGCGGGGGCTACGATCGTGCCCGCGAGCGGCGAGAGTGAGCCCTCCGCGCTCACACAGGCGCTTGCCCAGGCAGGCCGCGAGCGCAAGCCCGCGCCAGATGCCGTCGACCGGCTCGAAAGCACTGTCGAGGACGCCTCGCAGGTCACGCGCGGAGTGGAACGCGCAACCACTCTCTTTACGGAGATCGCGCAAGGTCGCCTCGATCCCTCGTCGGTCAGCAGTGAGGTTGATGCCCTCGTTGGGCTGTTGCGAAGGCTCGACCGCGATGAGCGCTTCGACGATGCGTTGCGCGTCGCTCGTTCACTCGCGGCGTTGCTCGCGTTGGTCGAGCGATGGCTCGACTTGTCGCGCTCGCTGCAAACCGCCCTCGGCGCGGCTGAGCAGCTTGCCTAAACCGCCGACAAGGCATGGGCGCTGCACGAAACGGGTACTCTGCGCCTTGCGGCCGGAGAGCACGCAGAGGCTGATCGCATGCTCAGCCAAGCGCACGATCTGCGCAAGCAGGCCGGCGACTGGCACGCACTCGAAATCACCGAGCGCAACCTCCAAGTCCTCTGCTGGGCACTCCGAGCCAAGCTCCACGGCGACCAGCCTCGCAAGAGCTTGCTTGAGCGGCTCGCGCGCAGGCCGGTACTGGCATACACCATCGCGGCGCTGCTGGTGGTCCTAGGGGGAGTCGCGGGGGCAACGACGCGAAGCTCTCACAACGCCACCGGCACGTTGAGTAACAGCTCTGGTTCGGTCAAAGGGACGAAAACGCCGACCACCACGACCGGCACGACAAAAACCAAAACAAGCACGGGCAAAACGACCAGCACTCAAACCACCACAGGCAAAACAAATACCGATAAAACCCCGGGTGTGAAGACCTCCGTGCTCACGGTCAACTCACAGCCTGCGATCACCTCCGCTGAAGCAGCCACCTTCACCTACAAGCAGCCGGGGAGCTTCACCGTGACGGCGACGGGCATCCCCACCCCGACGATCACCGAGGCCGGCACGCTACCGCCCGGAGTCAGCTTCAACGTAGGTGTGTTGTCGGGCACGCCGGAGAAGGTCGGTGTCTATCCCATCGCCTTCACCGCAACCAACGGCGTGGGCTCAGATGCGGTGCAGAGCGACTTCACGCTCACAGTCGAAAGGTGACCTGGCACCGTCGGCGCTCATCGCCTTCGTCGCCTTGCCTGCAGAGGTACAGGAGGGAGCGGCCCGAGGAGGTCACCGCCGGCCACGAAGAGGCAGGATTGCTCGGGGGCTAGTAAGCGCGGGCGAGAATCGCCACGAGCCCCGTCTCGGTATCGCTCTGCGGGAGTGAACCGTCCTCGCGTTGCAGGCAGCGCACGCTCACGCCTTGATCGAGCAATGTGCGCTCTCCGTCGGTACCGAGTCGATCCCAGGGGATACGTACCACCCCGCTCTTCCCCGCCTCCGCCGCCTCCGCGACGGTGGTTGCGTCCACGAGCGAGCCGTCGCGGAAGCGCGTGGCCTCGGCGAGCATGTCGCTCTGCATCTGTTCGAGGATGTCGGGCACCGTCGCGGCGACCTGCTCGATTGCCACCGTTTGTGACTCCTTCTCGTGACGGCGGCCGAGTGTGACGTTGCCCTCCTTCAGATCGCGCGGGCCCACGTCGATGCGCACCGGCACGCCCTTCAGCTCCCAATCGGTCGCACGGCGGCCGAAGCCCACGTGCACGGCGTCGTCGAGCCTGGCTCTTACCCCCAGTGCTGTCAGCTGCTCCACCAGCTCCCCCGCGCGCTCGCCGGCGCCCTCCTCGTCGCGCACCACCACAACCACTACTTGGACCGGCGCCACCTGTGGGGGGACGCGCAGGCCGCGCTCATCGCCGTGGGCCATGATCAGTCCGCCCACCATTCGCGTCGATGACCCCCACGAGGTTGTCCAAGCGTGCTGCACCTCCCCCTCGGGATCGGTGTAGGTGATGTCGAACGCCTTCGCAAAGTTCTGTCCCAACTCATGGCTAGTGGCGAGCTGCAGCGCCTTGCAATCGCGCATGACTCCCTCGCACGCGAATGTGTTGATCGCACCCGCGAAGCGCTCCGCGGCTGTCTTGCGGCCAAGGAACACCGGGATCGCGAGGGCTTTGGTGAAGAAGTCGTCGTACACATCCAAGTGGATCTGCCTGGCGTAGGCGGCGGCGTCCGCGCGGTCGACGTGCGCGGTGTGGCCCTCCTGCCAGAGGAACTCGCTCGTGCGCAAGAACAACCGTGGGCGCAGCTCCCAGCGCACGACATTCGCCCACTGGTTCAAGCGCAATGGGAGGTCGCGATAGGAGTTCACCCACCGCGCCATGTGCTCCCCGAACACGGTCTCGCTCGTAGGACGGATCACCAGCGGCTCGGCAAGCTCTTTGCCGCCCGCCACCGTCACCACCGCAAGCTCGGGACTGAACCCCTCCACGTGCTCGGCCTCGCGGTGGATGTAGCTCTCGGGGATGAGCAGTGGGAAGTACACGTTATCCGCGCCCGCTCGCTTGATCCGCGTATTCACCTCCTCCTGGATGCGTTCCCACAGCGCATACCCGTACGGTCGGATCACCATCGTCCCCCGTGCCGGTCCACCCTCCGCCAACTCCGCCTTGGTGAGGACGTCCTGATACCACTGGGGGAAATCCTCCCTCGGGTCGGTCACCACGGGTG
>JBOGYB010000369.1:0-2716 GCA_050696555.1 Solirubrobacteraceae bacterium
TACCCCTGGCGAAGGTCATCTCACGGTATGGGCGTACGCTCTATCTATGGACGGCATCGACTGGAACGTCGCGCAGCGGGTCGGCGAGATGCTCGCCGGCGAGAGGGGTGGGTGGACACATCAAGCAAGTGGCGCCACCAACAGCGTTCAACCCCTCGCCGAGGAGTTTGCCGAGCGAGTGAGCGCCTACACGGGCCTCACCACCGGCGGCAACATCCCGGAGATCGAGTCGATCGACCGCCCCCGCTGGATCGAAGCGAATATCGCCACGATGCGCCCGCTGTTGGAACCCCTCACCGATCGTGTCCGCCACGGCTCCGGACCACTCGCGCCGGCGCTGCGCTCGATCATGCAACTGCTGCTGGGCGCACAGGTGGGCGCTGTCACGGGAATACTCTCCCAGCGCGTACTTGGCCAGTACGACATAGCGCTGCTCGATGCCGAACGAGAGCCCCGCCTGCTGCTGCTCGCCCCCAACATCGCCCAGGCCGCTCGCAACCTAAGCCTCGACCACGACGAGTTCACCGCGTGGGTCGCCATCCACGAGGTCACTCACGCCGTCCAGTTCGGCGGCGCCCCCTGGCTGCGCGCCCACCTCGGAGGGATGCTGCGCGAGCTGATCGACGGCATGCAGGTTGGGTTCGGTCGGTCGTTGAAACTCCCCGACGCCTCCGACTTGCGCTCGCTCGCCAACCGGGTCCGCGCCGGCGAGCTGTTGCGCCTCGGCCTCGGCGAGGACCGCTGGACGCTCGTGGACCGCATGCAAGCCACTATGTCCCTCATCGAGGGCCACGCCGAGCACGTGATGGACGCGGTGGGCGCCGATGTGCTCCCCACCCTCCACACGATGCGCTCCGCGATGACCCGCCGCCGCCGCGAGCGCGGCTGGCCGTGGCGCATCCTCGAGCGCCTGATGGGCCTCGAGATGAAGCTACGCCAGTACGAGGTGGGGCGTGAATTCTGCGACGAGGTGGTCGCGCAAGCAGGGCCGAGAGCGCTCACTATCGCCTGGAGCTCCGCGGAGATGCTGCCGAGCACAGCCGAGCTGCAGAGCCCTCGGGAGTGGCTCGAACGCACGTTCCATACGTCACAAGCTCACACCGATTCATAGTCCGTCTTTACAGGGTGTTCACCCCATCTTGAGATCCAGGTGTAACGATCTCCTCAGAGAGGGTTAGGAACATGTGTTCGGTGCTAAGCTCGCATCGACCAGAACAAATGTGCCCCCAGCAAATAGGAGACCCCCTCCACATGGCAACAGCCCAAACGACTCAAGCAAGTGGCGCCAAGACGCGCCGCACCACCGCTTCCAAGAGCACCCCTCGTGCGAAGAACACCGCGAAGCGCACCACCGGCGCCAACGCATCGTCAAAGCGCTCGACGCAAGCCGTCAAGGACGACACCCTCAGCTCCTACGCCGAGCGCGCGGTACTGATCCCCGTCGGCGCCGCCCTCATCGCGCGCGAGCGGGTAGTGGAGACGATCGACAGCTACTCCACCCCCTCGAAGGCGAACGCGCAGCTACGTAAGTTCGAGCGGCGTGGACACACCGCCCGCAGCCGTGTCGAGCGCGAGATCCGCAAGACACGTGTGCGCGTAGAGCGCGAGGTGCGCCAGACCCGAGGACGCGTGGAGCGCGAGGTCACCCGTCGCAAGCGCGACGGCGAAGAGCTTGCCAGCCGCGTACAGGAGCGAATACTCAACCTGGTTTAGATCAACACCCACCCCTCCCCGGTGACATCTGGTGGGGAGGGATCGGGACCCACTTCCCCCGTCCCGGGCCGGAGAGGCCGGAACGGGAAAGTCTGCCGGCCTCATAACCCCGCCGGCAGTAGAAGCACCCTCTCCTCCCTCGCCGCCTGGCGGTCCCCTACCGCCCGGCGGCATCTTTTTTAGGGCTCCCCAAATGCGTACGACCAGCGCAGTCCGGGCTGAGCACGAGGTTTTGCGAGAATGGCACTGTGACCAACAGAGACGAAGTCCTCAAAGCGCTCGAGACCGTGATCGACCCCGAGCTGCGCCGCTCGATCGTGGAGCTGGAGATGGTGCGCTCCATCGACATCTCCGAGAACGGAGTGATCGACGTCACCGTCTCGCTCACCACCGCCGGCTGCCCCATCAAGGGGCACTTCCAAACCTCCGTCGCGCAAGCCGTCGCGGCGCTCGACGGCGTCACCCACGTGAACGTCTACTTTGACGTGCTCACCGACACCGAGAAGGCCGCCCTCCAGCAGAAGCTCGGACGCGCAACCCTCCCCGCGGGAGCCCTCGCCCAGGTCTCAAACGTGATCTGCGTGGGCTCCGGCAAGGGTGGGGTGGGCAAGTCCACGCTCACCGCCAACCTCGCCGCGGCACTAGCCGCGGACGGCAAGCGCGTGGGCATCCTCGATGCCGACGTGTGGGGATATTCGATCCCCCGTATGTACGGCCTGGGGGCCACCCGTCCACCGGTCTCCCCCCAGCGCAAGATCGTTCCCCTGGAGTCCCACGGCGTGAAGGTGATGTCGATCGGCTTCTTCGTGGAGGAGGACGCCGCCGTGGTGTGGCGCGGGCCGATGCTCCACAAGGCCCTCAACCAGTTCCTCCAGGACGTCGAATGGGGCGCCCTCGATTACCTACTCATCGACCTTCCCCCCGGCACGGGCGACGTCTCGATGACGCTCGCCCAGTTGCTCCCGCAGGCACAGTTCGTGATCGTCACAACCCCGCAACCCAC
>JBOGYB010000370.1:0-2711 GCA_050696555.1 Solirubrobacteraceae bacterium
GCTCTGCGACAGACGGCCGGCGCGGTCGGTCGGCTCGGCGAAGGCATCGTGAACTCGACCGTTGCATCGCTCGGGGAAGAGCTGGCGTCCTAATGGGCGACTACTGGACCGATAGGGCATTGCCTGTCCTTCGTGCCCTTGAGGCGCCGAGCGATGCTCACGTCCGGGATGGGTTCCTTAGCCTCGGGCGTAGGCGGGCGGAAAAGAACCTCGGCATCGAGCTGTCGGACGATGCCGCCCACGACACGATCTTGCAACTTAACGACGCTGGCTACGTCGAGTTCAAGAAGCTCAGCTATGAGAGCGGCGGGGGTGCTCACATATCGGGTCTACATATCACGGGCCGTGGGCTTCAGGTGCTGGGTGAGTGGCCTCGCTTTGAGGTCATCGTGTCGCCGCTCACGCTCGCCGCGCTACTGGAGGCGTTGGCCGAGTACGTACCTACCGATGAGGCAAAGGAGATGAAGCGGGCTGCCAGCTTCGTCAGGGGCATCGCGGGCACCACGCTAAAAAGTCTTGCAATAGGCGCTGGAAGCCAGCTATTGAAAGGCGCGCTCGGCATCCCGTAGGGGCTCCGGCGCCAGTCCCGTCACGGGTTTTGGTGGCGCCTTTCTAGGGTGGGCCGGTTCCGGTCCCTGATAGGTGTTCAGGTCCCGCCCCGCTATGCCCCAACGTCGGCGACCTCGCGCGCGTTCACGATGGCATACAGCGGGCATGACTGGCGCGGAGCCCGGTCTTGCCGCGGGACGGCGGTAGAAAATCGGTAGCAGACTGCCCGGAAACCGCATCAGTAAGCCAACTCTAACCGTTCGCCCCGATATAAAAGCCCCGCGAACGCGGGGCTTTTGCTATCTGGAGACTTGGTTTCGCGCTTGGCCCTGTCACGGCCACACAGCCGTCCTATCGGCAGCGCAAACCACAACGCGGCAAACGGGAAGTGCCCCCGATGCTGGCGGTCGAGGCGCTCCAGGTGCGTCTCGTGGCGGTCTTCGTCATCCACGCTCTGCGAGTCCGGCTACTCCGGTTGCTTCCCACCATTGTGGGGTAAGCGATTAACAGAAGAAAGCTCAACCTAAGGAGCCGCCATGTCAGCAGTCCAGAGCAGCACCGGGATACTGGCCGAGGGTGCCCGCGAGCAGCGCGAACGCATCGTCGAGATGCTCTCCAAGGCGTACTGGATGGAGATCGAGACGGTGATGAGCTACCTCGCCAACTCCGTTAACCCGGATGGCGTGCGCGCACAAGAGATCATCGAGTCTCTGAGCGAGGACATCCAGGAGGAGCTCGGGCACGCCACCCGGTTTGCCAACCGCATCAAGGAGCTTTACGGGATCGTGCCCGGCTCCATGGACTTCAAAGCCGAACAGTCCTACCTGCAGCCGCCCGAGCACCAGACCGACATCGTGCATGTCATCAAGGGCGTGATCGAGGCCGAGACGGGTGCGATCGATTACTACAACCAGATCATTCAGGCCACTGAAGAGTCGGACCCGGTGACGAACGACATGGTCATCGCGATCCTCCACGACGAGGAAGGGCATCGCCGGCTGTTCGAGGGGTTCCTGCGCGAGTACCAAGACCGGTCGTGAGCGGCATTCGACTACGCTGAAACCTGTATGGCCAACCGATGTTGTGTGATGGGCGAGAGCGTCGCCGTCGTTTTGGGTAACTGGTAGTACACGCAATCCCCTCCCCGATCTGCCACGATCGTGATCGTCCCCGTCCGTAAAGGAGAACCATGCCCCAGTATGCACCCGGAACGCCATCTTGGATCGAACTTTCCTCACCAGATGTCGATGCCTCAGCGAGATTCTATGGCGAGCTCATGGGTTGGGGCGCGACAGAGCCGGGGTCGCCCGAGACCGGTGGGTACCGCATGTTCCAGCAGGACGACAAGAACGTGGGCGGCTTGATGGGGATCATGCAGGAGGGCCAGCCCACCGCTTGGTCTACCTATATAAGCGTCGCCGACGCCGATGAGACAGCGGCCAAGGTCAAGGCGGCAGGCGGCACGGAGATGGTGGCGCCGATGGATGTGATGGACATCGGGCGGATGGCGGTCTTCGCCGATCCCACCGGCGCGGTGTTCGGCATCTGGCAGCCGAAGAGTTTCACCGGGGCCGACCTCGTCAACGAGCCCAACTCGCTTTGCTGGAACGAGGTGCTCACCCGTGACGCTGACACGAACAAGGCGTTCTACTCGGCGGTCTTCGGTTGGGAGGGGCGTCGAGCGGCGTTCGAGGGCGCGCCTGAGAGCTACACGGTTTGGGAGCTTGACGGGAAACAGGTGGGGGGGATGATGCAGATGAGCGATGAGTACTTTCCGGCGGAGATCCCCCCGCACTGGGGCGTAGTCTTCGCGGTCGCCGACTGCGACGCCACTGTCACCAAGGCTCGCGCGCTCGGGGCGACCGTCACGAATGAGCCGATGGACATGCCGATCGGACGCTTCGCCGGCCTCATCGATCCCCAAGGAGCTTCCTTCACGGTGATGCAACCGGCGCCGACTGCCTGATCGACTCGCCGGGTTCGTACCGTGTGGGAGCCCGGCCTCTGGAGTACTCGCTGCTAGTGCCCGGGTCGTGCAGAGGTCGCGAATCCGCCTCAGGCACCATCCGGGCCGGCCGCAGCGCGCTTGTTCCAGCCGTGGAAGTGTGAGAGATCGCCGTAGCTCCAGGCGTCGCGCAGCCCAGGGGTGCTGAGGTCCCAGT
>JBOGYB010000371.1:0-2706 GCA_050696555.1 Solirubrobacteraceae bacterium
GGCCGACGCCACTCACGCGCGTAGAGCGGCTCGCGCCCGAGCAGCGGATGTATCTCAAGCGCGAGGACCTGATGCACACCGGCGCGCACAAGCTGAACAACGCGCTCGGCCAGGCCGTGCTCGCGCAGCGCCTCGGCAAGACGCGGATCATCGCCGAGACGGGCGCCGGCCAGCACGGCGTCGCCACGGCGACCGTGTGCGCTCTGCTGGGGATGGAGTGCGTCGTCTACATGGGCGTCGAGGACACCGTCCGCCAGCGCCCGAACGTGCAGCGCATGCAGCTCCTGGGGGCGCGCGTGGAACCGGTCGACGCGGGCTCCCGCACGCTCAAGGAGGCCACCTCCGCGGCGATCCGCGACTGGGTGACGAACGTTGGAGACACCCACTACATCATTGGCTCTGTGGTGGGACCGGCTCCCTACCCGGCGCTTGTGCGCGACTTGCAGCGCGTCATCGGCGATGAGGCCCGTGCGCAGATGCTCCAGCGCGAGGGACGCCTCCCGGGACGGGTCATCGCGTGTGTCGGTGGGGGATCGAACGCACTCGGCATCTTCGCTGCCTTCCTCGACGACCCCCAGGTCGAGCTGATCGGCGTAGAGGCTGGGGGGGAGGGGATCGACGCGGGTGGAGGGGGACGCCATGGTGCCCCCCTCACGGTCGCCGGACGCCCCGGTGTCCTGCATGGGGCCCTCTCCGCTGTCATGCAGGACGAGGAGGGGCAGATCATCGAGGCTCATTCCATCTCCGCTGGTCTCGACTACCCCGGCACCGGTCCCCAACACGCCTTCCTACGCGACTCCGGTCGCGCACGCTATGAGGCTGTCACCGACAAGCAGGCACTCGCCGCCTTCCGTGAAGTGTCACGCCTGGAGGGCATCATCCCCGCGCTCGAGACCTCGCACGCGCTCGCCTGGGTGCTCGCACAGTCAGAGGGGGATCTCGACCTCGTTTGTCTCTCGGGACGGGGCGACAAGGACCTCTCCGAGGTACTTTCGAAATGAATACCGTCGCCACGACCGGCATCGAGAAGATCGCCCACGCATTTGCAAGTAGCGGCAAGCGTGCCGCTCTGATGCCCTATCTGATGGGTGGTTTCCCCACACTGGAGGAATCGATCTGCATCGGGCAAGCCTGCGTACAGGCGGGCGCCGACCTGATCGAGCTGGGTGTCCCTTATTCCGACCCTCTCGCCGACGGGCCCGTGATTCACGAAGCAGGTACCCGAGCGCTCGAGGCCGGCGCCACCCTCGCCGGTGTGCTCGAGGTGGCTCGCGCCCTCTCCCCGGGAATCCCGGTGGTGCTCATGTGCTACTCCAACATGGTGCTCGCCCCCGGAGCAGACGCGTTCGTCGAGCGCCTCGCCCAAACAGGGGCGAGCGGCCTGATCGTGCCGGACCTGCCCTTCGAGGAGGCCCCGGAGGTTTTGTCAGCCTGCGACGCACATGGCGTGGCGCTTGTGCCACTGGTCGCCCCCACCACCCCTCCACAACGTCTCGCCGCTATCGGGGCCCGGGTGCGCGGCTTCCTCTACACAGTCTCGGTCGTCGGCACCACCGGTGAGCGCTCCGCCCTCTCCAAACAGTTCGCCGAAGTCGTAGGTCGTGCGAAGGGGTCCACCGCTGCGCCCGTGGCGCTCGGCTTCGGGATCTCATCGCCAGAGCAAGCCCTTCAGGCCGCCGAGGCCGGCGCCGACGGCGTGATCGTGGGCACCCGCTTGGTGCGCGCCGCGGCCGAGTCCGAAGACCCGACTGGGGCCGTCGGCGAGGTAGTGGCCGCGCTCGCCGCCGCGCTCGTTCCTTGAAATGGGTCGTGCTCAGATGCCGACCATGCGCGGGTGGCATACGACGCCCACCGCCTGTTATAGGATTGCGGCCTCTATGGGACTGGTACTCACCGTCACCACCGGCCTGATCATCTGGATCGTGCTCTGGGCGCTCGGCGCCAAGGGCTTCGACTCCTTCATGCTCGCCACGGTGATCATCCTCGTGGGCGCTTGCATGAAGATCATCGCGGGCTACCTGCCTGGCCACCGCGACCACTAACCGGTGCCCACGCGCCGGACCTGCCTCGCCGCTCTAGCCGCATTTGCCTTCGCGCCGACGCTCGCGGGCTGTGGAGGTGTGAGCGCTACCCCGGCAGCCGACAACGTCGGCAAGCAGCTCACGATCTACTCCGGCCTTCCCCTCCAAGGTCCATCCGCAGCGATCTCCAAACAGATCGTAGGCGGTGAGAAGCTCGCGCTCGCCGACGCAGGTGGGCGCATCGGTCCGCTCACGGTCAACTATGTCTCGCTGGATGACTCCAACCCCACCAATGGTCAATGGGACCCTGGCGTCACCGCCGCCAACGCCAAGGCGGCCGCACAAGATCCTACGACTATCGCCTACCTGGGCGACTACAACTCCGGCGCCACCGCTGTCTCCCTCCCTCTGATCAACGCCGCGGGGATCCTCCAGGTGAGCCCGTCAAGCCCCTATGTCGGGCTCACTTCCTCGCTCGACGCCGGCCAAGACGAGCCCGAACGGTTCTACCCCACCGGCAAGCGCACCTTCGGACGGGTCGCCCAAGGCGACCCGGTACAGGCCGCCGCGCAAGTCGCGCTCCTGCGGGCGGAGGGTGTGCATCGTGTCTACATGCTCGCAGACCAATATCCGTTTGACGGCCCTCTCGCGCAGATCGTGGCAGGGGCTGCCCACCAAGCAGGCA
>JBOGYB010000372.1:0-2703 GCA_050696555.1 Solirubrobacteraceae bacterium
ACGGAGCGCCGGGATTGCAGGCGGCAAACTTTCTGCGTATCTTCGGTGCGACAGATCGTTTGGGTGGGTTCTTTGTGCTCGCCGCGATCCGCGAAATCGGTCCGTTGATCACCTCGATTGTGCTGGCGGGGATCGCCGGCACCGCCATCACGGCGGACTTGGGGGCGCGCAAGATTCGCGAGGAGCTCGACGCGCTGCAGGTGCTGGGCGTAGACCCGGTCAAGAACCTGGTGGTACCGAGATTTCTGGCGCTGATGCTGATCACGGGCCTGTTCGACTTGTACGCGCTTCTGTTCGGAATCTTCGGGGGCATTCTCGCTGCGATCGTCACCGGACAGCCGCTCGGTCCGTTCTGGGCGACATTGTTCGCGAACGCCACCTCCACCGACCTGTGGGGGTCGGTGTTGAAGACCACACTGTTCGGTGCGATCATCGCGATCGTCTGTTGCTACAAGGGTATGACCGCCTCAGGGGGTGCCGAGGGCGTCGGCCGGGCGGTTAACCAGGCGGTCGTGGTCTCGTTCCTGGGGATCGGTTCGTTTAATTACGTTTTTACCCAAACGCTGCTTGCCACCCACCCGAACATTCTGGTGATCAAGTGAAGGGCGAACTATCGGCATTGCCGCGTGAATGGCTCGCCGCGGCGGGGGAGATCGCGGGCTTCACCTCGGAGGTCGTGCGCAATGTGTGGGGGCTGCGCGTGCTGCGTTTCTTTGGCGAGGCGCTGCGTCAGGCGGGTGCCTTGATTGTTGGCTCTACGCTTGTTATCTGGGGGCTGGTGTTCCTAACAGGCCTCGGAACGTGCGGCATCGAGGGGGCCTACTTCCTTGAGTCTCAGGGCGCTCCATCCTACGCGGGCGTGTTCACTGCCCTGTGCGATCTGCGCGAGGCGGTGCCGTACGCGTTCGGGTACATGATGTCCGCGAAGGTTGGTACGGGGATCGTGGCGGAGCTCGGCGCGATGCGGATCAGCGAGGAGATCGATGCCCTGGAGGTGATGGGTTTCGATTCGATGACGTTTCTGTGCGGCACGCGACTGCTGGCGTCCTGGATCGTGTTGCCGTTCATGTACATCACCTCGATCGGTGTCGCGTACCTGGCCTCTTACATCGCCGTCGTGTTGCAGATCGGATACACGTCATCCGGGGGGTATCTATTGCCCTTCTGGGCATTTCAAAATCCACCGGATCTCCTGTTCAGTTTGATCAAGGGTATGACTATGGCCACCGTGATCGTGCTGGTGGGCTGCTACTACGGCTACAACGCCGGCGGTGGTCCCGTCGGGGTGGGAGCGGCCACGGCGAAGTCGATGGTGCTCAACCTGGTGTTGGTCACGCTGATTGGAATGCTCGGGACGCAGGTCTTTTGGGGCACCAATGCGCGAGCCCCCGTAGGGGGATAGGTGCGTCGTGGGGCCGCACTTATCAATTAAGTGTGATTGGCAGCTGCCTTGCGATCCCCGAAGAACGCGTGATCCAGCTTGCCCATCGGGGTAAGCGGGGTCGCACCCTCAAAGAACTCCGCCGCCATCGATCCCCAGTAATTCGTGGCGTGCAGCTCGCCGATCAAAGATGCCGCGCCCAGCTCGATCCGGCCCATGGTGGTGTACTCCGGTGACGCGGTGAAGTGGCGAAATGCGTTGGCCGAGCGGCCGGTTGGGGAGTACTTGTATTCGATCCACCTGGCCGCACACTCAGGTGTTACCGTGAATGGCTGCTCCGCCCAGTACAACTCCCAGGAATCGCGCCAAAAAGTATATATTTCCTCGGGAGTAACGGGGTCCGTGGACCGGCAGAAGCCGCCCTCTACGCAGGCCCGCCAGGTCCCGAGCACGTCGTCGCGCATGCAGGCACGCCCGATTGCGATTATCGCGTCGACCTGTTCACGCCTCAGTCGCGTGACGCAGCCGAAATCCAGGAAGCTCACGCTGCCGTCGTCGTGAAATAGGTAGTTGCCGGGGTGCGGATCGGCATGAAACAGGCAAAAGCGCAGATTGGTGGCGTAGACGAAGCGGTAGATCACCTCGGCCCAGTTGTCGCGCAGCTCCTGGTTGCAGGCGAGGGCCTCATCCCAGGTCTTCCCTTGCACGAGCTCTTGGGTCAGGACACGACTGGTGCACAGTTCGCCGATCACCTCCGGTACATGGATGAACGGGTGTCCGCGGTAGATGTCGGCGAACTCAGCCTGATTGGCGGCCTCGAGCCGGTAGTCGAGCTCCTCGGTGATGCGAGCGCTTATCTCTCGCGCCGCGCCGCGAAAGTCAAAGCTCGCTTTACTCGAAGACAGACCGAACATCAATCCGAGAAACGCGCCCAGCAACTCATTGTTCTTCAGGTCGGCTTCGATTGCATCCGCTGCTCCGGGGTACTGGATCTTCACCGCGACGGGCCGACCGTCGTGCAGCCTGGCGGCGTGGACCTGGCCGATCGACGCCGCCGCCAGGGGCTCCCAATCGAACTGTGCAAATGCGCTCTCGGTCCGCTTACCGAGCTCGTGCTCGAGGACGGCGCGCGCGAGCTTGGGGGCCATCGGTGGGGTGTTGTCACGCAGTCGCATAAGCGCCGCCTGGTAGATCGACCGGAACTCCTCCGGCACCGCAGGGGCGACTGCGACGAACGAAAGCATCTGTCCGGCCTTCATCAACGCGCCCTTGGAGTTACCGAGCAGCTCGGCGTAGCGCTCCGCTGTGCGGGCATGGAACCT
>JBOGYB010000373.1:0-2684 GCA_050696555.1 Solirubrobacteraceae bacterium
AAGCAGCCCGTGATGATCTTCTCCCCTGTCGGGGGTATCGACATCGAGCAGGTCGCCGAGGAGCAGCCCGACAAGGTTGGGAGAAGGCACTTCTCGAACATCCTCCCGCTCAGTGACTTCCAGGCCAAGGAGGTGATCGCCTCCACCGGTGTCACCGGGTCGGCGCTGAACAAGCTCGTGCCGATCGTGACGCGCCTGGCGAAGCTGTTCGTGGAGAACGACATGACGCTGGCGGAGATCAATCCGCTCGGGCGTTTGAAGGATGGGTCTTTCATAGCGCTCGATGCTCACATGGACATCGAGAACGAGGCGCGTGGGCGCCACAAGAAGCTGCTCTCAGACCTCGGTGTGGGCGATGAGGAGACGCGCCAAGCACGCGAGGCCACTCCGTTCGAGCTTGCCGGCGAGGAGGTCGACGCGACCGACCACCGCGGCGTGGCGGGGAACGTGACCGAGTTCGACGGCAACCTCGGCCTCGTGATCGGCGCCGGGGGCGGCTCGCTGACGCTGTTCGACGCGGTGAGGGCCCACGGCGGCAAGCCCGCCAACTACTGCGAGATCGGCGGCAACCCCTCCGTCGCCAAGGCTTGTGGGCTGGCGAAGCTGGTGCTGCAGAAGCCCGGCGTGGACAAGATCGCGGTGATGATGTCGATCGTGTCGAATACCCGTGTGGATATCGTCGCGCGCGCGGTCATCAAGGCCTGTATCGAGCTGGGGATGGACCCGGCGGAGAAGATCGCCATCTTCCGCATCCCGGGCGCTTGGGAGGAGGAGGGCTTCAAGATCCTCGAGAAGTACAAAGTCGACTACGCCGACCGCTCGGTGTCGCTCAACGAGGCCGCCCGCCGTGCGGTCGAGAAGATTAAACCCCACCCACCCGTAGCGGCATGAGCATCCTGATCGACGCAGAGACGACGTTCATCGTCCAGGGGATCACCGGCCGCGAGGCGGTCAACCTGACGAGAGAGTGCCTCGACTACGGTGCCGGTGCGAAGATCGTCGGCGGAGTGACCCCGGGACGCCTCGGCCGCGAAGTGCACGGGGTGCCCGTCTTCGACACGGTTGCCCAGGCCGTAGCCCACCACGGGTCGCCGATCTACGGCTCGGTGGTGACGGTCCCCCCCGCCTTCACCAAGGACGCGGTGTTCGAGGCGATCGAGAACGGCATCAAGCTGATCGTGATCGTCACCGAGCGCATCCCCCGTCGCGATGTGGCGCAGATGGTGGAGCTCGCAACGCTCCGCGGGGCACGCATCATCGGCCCCAACTGCCTGGGGATCATCGTCCCCGATGTCATCAAGATGGGCGGTATCGGAGGCCCGGCGCGCAACGCCGCCCAGGCCTACTCCCCCGGCCCGATCGGTGTGATCTCCCGCTCGGGAGGGATGACAACCGAGATGTCCTCCACGCTCAGCGCGGCCGGCCTCGGCCAATCGACAGCGGTGTCGATCGGCGGGGACGCGATCATCGGCTCCTCCTACGCCGAGCTGATGCCGCTGTTCGAGGCGGACGAGCAAACCCAGGGCATCGTGATCTACACTGAGCCGGGCGGGCGCATGGAGGCGGAGCTCGCACGGTGGGTTACCGAGAACAACTCGCGCCTGCCCATCGTCGCGTTCATGGCGGGCCGCTTCATGGACGAGATGCCGGGCATGAGCTTCGGCCACGCGGGCACGATCGTGGAAGGCAAGGAGGACACCGCCGGCGAGAAGATCGCGCGCCTCGCCCAGGCCGGTATCTCCGTGGCCGAGCGGATCGAGGACATCCCCGAGATGATCGACGGGAAGATCTCTGAGAGAGCAGGCGCGAAGGAAGGGAGCCCGGCATGAGAGCGGATGGGATATTCATCGCCGTGGAGGTCTCCGATGAGACCGCACGCGACGCGACGCTGGCGGCCAAGCTCGCCGAAGCCTGCCCTGTGGACATTTTCGCCCAAGGCGAGGATGGTTCGCTCGAACTGGTGGAGCGCAATCTCGACGAGTGCGTGCTGTGCGGCCTGTGCCTGGCGGTAGTGCCCGCGGGCGGTCTTGACGTGATGAAGCTCTACGATGAGGGCGCGAAGCTCACGGTCTGAGCTGCGCGTCCCCATGAGTTCCAGCCCGAACGTAACGCCCCACGCAAAGACGCTCACACGCGAGCAGCGTTGGAGCGCCCTGCGCGCCCGCGGCGCCACGATCTGGATCACGGGCCTGCCTTCCTCGGGCAAGTCCACGCTCGGCACAGCCGTCGAGGAGGCCCTCATCGGCGCCGGTCGTGGCGCCTATCTACTGGACGGCGACAGCCTGCGCTGCGGCCTGTGCAGCGATCTCGGGTTCACGCGCGAGGACCGCGAAGAGAATGTTCGCCGCGTGGGCGAGCTGGCACTCCTACTGGCGGACTCGGGTGCCGTGGCGATCGCTGCGGTCGTGTCCCCGTACGCGCAGATGCGTGAGCATGTGCGTGACCGCCACGAACAGGACGGTTTGCCGTTCTTCGAAGTGTTCGTAGACACCCCGGTGAACGTGTGCGCGGAGCGCGACCCCAAGGGCCTGTACGCGCGTGCCTATGCTGGCGACCTGGATGGCTTCACGGGCGTGGACGACCCCTATCAGCCGCCGGACAACCCCGCCCTACGGGTCACCCCCGAGCTTGCCCTGCCGCGGGCGGTGAACGCGATTCTCGACCTCCTGCACGCATCCCGAGTG
>JBOGYB010000374.1:0-2684 GCA_050696555.1 Solirubrobacteraceae bacterium
CCGCACACACAGGACGCGGCGTGTGCGACCGGCTTAGAGAGGCCTACCGGCCGTAACTGATGCACATCGCTTTCGTCTAGATTCGCAGCGGGTCGGGTTGTAGGGTCTTCGTCCCGATAGAGATGGTGAACTATGCCCGCGACCGAAGGGCATGTGGTGCCCACAGCGATGATTGCCTGCGTGTGCGCGCAACAGGCACATGGATAGACGATTACCTCGACGCCAGCCACTTCAGCGAGTCGTCATCCGGGTCCCCGCGAAGCTCGACTGGCCCGTCGCCGCGCAGAGCAGCGCGGAGCGTCAGGAAATCGCAGACTTCCCCCACGTCGTGCACGCGCACGATGTGGGCTCCCGCTGACACACCGAAGCCCACCGCCGCCAGCGTGCCCGCGAGGCGCTTCTCGGGGCCCTTGCCGGTGAGTATCCCGATGAAGTACTTGCGCGACACCGCCAGCAGGATAGGGCGATCGAAGCGCTGTAGCTCCGCCAACCTGCGCAGCACCTCGATCGACTCCTGGGGGGTCTTGGCGTAGTCGAGGCCTGGGTCGACAACGATCTGCTCGCGATCCACGCCTGCACTCACAGCCTGCTCGATGCGCTCGGAGAGGAGGTCGATCACATCCCCCATCGGGTCCTTGTAGCCGGGGAAGTTCACCATCTTCGGCGCCGCCCTCGTGTGCATCACCACTAGCCCCGCCCCCGTTCGTGCGCACACGTCCGCCATCCCCTCATCCGCCAATCCGCTCACATCGTTGATCAGAGAGGCTCCCGCGGAAATGGCTGCGTCGGCAACGCCACTGCGCCAGATATCGACGGACACCACGATGCCCTCGTCTCCCAAAATCGACACCAGCGGCACAAGTCGCTCGATCTCCTCCTCCTCGGAGATGACCGGCGTGTCGGTCCTACCCGACTGAACCCCGATGTCGATGATGTGCGCCCCGTCCTCGTGCTGGCGCAACGCGAACTCGCGTTGAGCATGAAGTGTGCGCAGCGAACGACTGTCGGCCACCGAGTCGTGGCCGATGTTCACTATCCCCATCACAAGCGGCGCTCCCGGCTGGAGGGCGATCGTGTGCTTGCCAAGCTTCAGCTTCACGGCGTAGCCTGTGTCGCAGGAAGATGTGAGCTGGAAGGGAGCGCAACCACCATGATCCGCGTCGGACCCTACCAACGCCCCGCCCGCCGCCATCCGCGGGGGTGGGTACGCCACTACGCGGGGATGATCGCTCCAGCGGGCATCGTCGCGACTCGTCTCTCGCTCGAGCGCGACCGGCGCGCTCGTCTGCGGAGGGTCACGACCGGGCTTGTCACCCGCACTCGGGGCGTCGGTCGCTCGCGGGCCCGCATGCGCGCGCTCGTCGCATCCCCCGGCGGCAGACTCCGCTGGCATGACATCCCCGCGCCCCCACCTCCCGGGCCGCTCGGGGCGGTGGTGCACCCGCTCGTGTCCTCCACGTGTGACATGGACTGCCCGGTGATGTTGGGTGCCACGCAAATTCCCCTCCCCCTCCATCCTGGGCACGAATGCGTCGCCGAGGTGACCCGTGTTGGGTCCGACGTCACGACCGTACGTCCCGGCGACCGTGTGATCGTGCCGTTTCAGATCAACTGTGGCGTCTGTTCTCCCTGTCTCGCCGGTCGCACAGGCAGCTGTGTCGGCGTGCCTCCGCTGTCGATGTACGGGTTTGGCATCACCGGCGGTATGTGGGGTGGTGCGTATTCGGACCTTGTAGGGGTTCCCCATGCAGACGCGATGCTCGTTCCTTTGCCTGCAGGCGTCGACCCCGAGGCGGCGGTGAGCGTGGCGGACAACGTATGCGATGCCTACCGCCACATCGGCCCCCACCTGCCCGCGCTGCTGGTGGCCGATCCCCACGCCGAGGTGCTGGTGCTCGGGGCCACTAAAACGCGCTCGCTCTTCACACCGAGCTGCCCCCTCTACACCGGTCTCATCGCGCTTGCGATGGGTGCGCAAACTGTCGTCTTCGCGGACGCCCGTAAGCACGTGCGCGAACACGCCCAGCGCCTCGGTATGCGTGCCGTCACCCCCCGAGAGCTACGCAACCTGAACCCCTTCCAGCTCGTTGCCGACGTGTCGGCCTCCGACCTTTCGACCGCCCTTGCCGCCACCGCGCCCGACGGGGTGTGCTCCAGCTCGGGCGGCCTTCACCGCCACACACGCATCCCGTTGCTCCAGATGTACATCCGCAATGCCACCCTCCATCTCGGTCGCACGCACGTGCGCGCGCTTATCCCCGCGGTGCTCGAGCTGATCGCCGATCGTGGCCTGCGTCCGGAGCTTGTGACCACTCGCCTGGACTCGCTGGACGAAGCGCCGGAGGTGCTGCGCGAGCACCTACTCGACGGAACTTCTGTGAAGACCGTGCTCCTCGCGTAGGCCTCTTCACACTCCCTCGAAGCGTCTCAATCGTCATTTATAGCCAGGATGGCGTTTGTCAATTCGTCCATTCGCTTGCGTCCCGCCGCCGAGCACGCTAGACATACAGGCCGACCATGCAACGAGGGGGCCCCATGACGACATCGAGAATCGCCGTACTGCTGACCGTACTTGCGACCGTTGCGCTTGCTCTTGTCCCCGGAGCGGGCGCCACTCGCGCCGGCGCCGCTGCCGGCTGCACACCGGTGTCGAACATCGAGGCCATCATCGACGACTCCGGTTC
>JBOGYB010000375.1:0-2681 GCA_050696555.1 Solirubrobacteraceae bacterium
GCTAACTACTTCCCCCGGATAAATGGTTCGGGTTAGGCGGCGAGGTGGAGTCCGCCGGGGGTTTGCTCGACGCCGACGGAGATGGCGACTGCCTCGAGGAGGCTGGCGGCGATAAAGCGGGTTGAGCGGCTATCGAGGTCAAGGATCGCGGCGGCTGTTTGGGGGTGGTCGAGTCGGTGTTGGTCGCGTAGGCGGATGAGTGCGTCGGCTAGCTTGGCTCGTTGTTGGGGTGTGTCGATTTCTTCGGCGACGGCGGTCAGGGCGTCCCAGCCCCAGTCGGGGTCGTCCTCTGCGATCGATTCGCGCAGGCGTTGCAGGTCGGGCCCGATCAGCTTGGGAAGCGTGACGAGGAGCGACAGGTCGGTGCTGGGAAGATCGATGAGGTTCTCCCAGAGACGGTCCATTGCTCGATCGGAGAGGCCGTAGAGCTCGCCTGTGGCCTCGCGTCCCAAGAGCGCGAGATGAGCGCGTGCGAGCTGTTCTTCAGATGGTCCGCGCTGGACCCCGCAGCAGCGCTTGGTCTTGCGGCCTGAGCCGCATGGGCAGGGCTCGTTGCGTCCGGGTCCGGGCATCGCATTCTCCTGTTTTGCTCGACTGAGAGGAGGGTGGCATCCGGGTCGGTCAGAACGGCCTGTCTGTCCGGCGTGATGAAGACAATTTCTCTTGCTTATGCATGGTTTCCGGACTGGTTGGAGGTGTGATGCTCACGCTCGTGGGAGCGCAGGTGGAGTGCTTGTGGGACGAGGTGCTACCGATCAAGGCAAGGGAGTTGCCGGTGGATCTGGCCAGGTTGGATCGGGTGCTATGCGACCCGGTGTTGCTTGCTCCGATCGCGCAGGCGTGGGAGCAGACGGCGCGTGGGCGTGGCCGGCCGTCAATCTCGATGCAGGTGTTCGTGCGGCTGATGGTGATCAAGCAGCGCACTGGCTGGGGGTACGAAACACTTGTCAGGGAGGTCTCGGACTCGTTGCACCTGCGGCGTTTCTGCCAGGTCGCGATCGATCAGCAGGTACCGGAGGAGTCGACGGTCAGAAAGCTCGCCCGCAGGCTGGGTCCGGAGGTCGTAGCAGAGATCACACGGGTGGTGATCGAGAAGGCCAAGCGCGAGACACGCTTCACGGCTCGTGCGGCGCGGATCGACTCAACGGTAGTGGAGGCGGATATCCGCTACCCATCGGATGCGATGCTCGCGCTGGCGGGAGCAAGGATGCTGGCCCGGCAGGGCCGCAAGCTAAACACGATGATCAGGGCAGAGACGGTAAGGGTCAGGGACCGCTCGCGCTCGATCGGACGGACGGTCCGTGCGATATCCCGGACGCTCGCACGCCGCACCGGCGAGGCAAAGGCGCAGGTGATAAAGCTGAACGTGCAGGCGGGGCGGCTGATCTCACTCCAGGCCAGGGAGGCAAAGCGTCTGGCTACCGCCGCCAGGGGCTCGGCGCGTGGTCGTGGCGCACGCGCGAAGCTCAGAGCAGCCGCGCGGCTGGAGGAATTGGTTGCCCGTGCTCAGAAGGTCGCAGAGCAGATCGACCGTCGCGCGCGTGGTCTTGCTATCTCAGATCGTCTGGTGTCGCTCTCAGACCCCGACGCTCGGCCGATCCGCAAGGGCAAGCTCGGCAAACCGACCGAGTTCGGGTATGTCGCGCAGATCTGCGAGGTGACCGAGAACACCCGCAGGGGCGCGCGCGGGTTCATCCTGCCCGCCGGTCACGCGCCTGGGAACCCGTCCGAGAACCGGCTGCTCCCACAGACCGCCGCCGAGCTTCACCGTGCCAAGATCAGACTCAGAGAGATCGTCGGGGACGGCGGTTTCCAGCCCGGCCCCACCAAAGACGTCTTCCCCGCTCTCGCGGACGAGCAGATCCAGCTCGCTCACTGGCACGAGCCCGGGTCCCGCCGGACGCGCAAGCGCAGAGCCCGCTACCGGACCGGGATCGAGGGCCGCATCAGTCACCTCAAGCGCAACTACGGGCTACGCCGATCACGACTGAAGGGCCATGACGGAATGAGAACCTGGACCGGGTGGGCGATCCTCGCTTACGACCTCGACACGCTCGCCATCCGGACCGGTTGAAACACTCCCCGCCAGCCCGCTCCAATCGGGCGAAACCATGAATAAGCCTGACTCGGCCGCGCCACTCCAGCGCGGCCGTTTCAGTCCGAACCATTTATCCGGGGCAAGTAGTTAGGCATGACCCTCGGGCCACGCATCGCTCGTGCAACAGTCCTCATGCTCGCGACGCCGCTCAGCGCAGCAGTCATCAGCGCGTGTGGATCGTCCACCGTCAAAGACCTCGGCACCGCACATATAGCCAGAGCCATCGAAGAAAGCATCCTCAGCCAGCGTCACATTCACGCGACGGTGAGCTGCCCGTCGCTGGTTCTCGAAGAGCCGGGCGAGAATTTTGTGTGCATCGCAAAGACACGCAAAAAGGGCGTCTCGCGCACAACTCTCTTCGCGGTAACCCAGCACAACAACGGTCACGTCACCTACCGCGGGGAGTAACCGCGGCGGCGACAGCTGAGCGCTCGACCGTAGGCGCGGAGGGTTTGCAGGAAGCCAGAAGACCACAGTGCGGTGCTTGGACTAAGAGGCATGGGTCCTTGGTGAGGAGAATCGGATGATCCATGGTGCGCCGCAATTGGGCGTAGCCGTCGTGCACGCTAAACCGGCATCATCT
>JBOGYB010000376.1:0-2653 GCA_050696555.1 Solirubrobacteraceae bacterium
ACGCGGAGTAGGGCTATCTCCACACGCGCGCGCGAGTCACATAAAAGACAAAGACCACCGCCACGACCCACGGTGCCAAGTCCTACCCGCTGACCCTGATGCTCTGTGCTCAGCAGCTCCTCATCGGATGTGAGTGGCATGCGCGCTTACTCCATCAGAAGAGCAGTTCCTTGACGTAGCGCTGGTGCAACCGCCCGAGTGGGGTCTTGTCGGGGTGGAATCCGATCGCGTTGAACACCGTTCCCGTGATGGGGGCCCACGCGGCGATGAAATACACCCCGAGCACCAGCACCACCACACGCAACCGACGCGAGCCCGAGAGCGCCGCGAAGGGGAGCACCCACAGCACATACCACGGCAGCACCCAACTGAGCGTCACGAGCAGCGCCACGGTCGCCCACCCGGCCCCACTCACCGCCTCGCGACGGCGCCAGGCAAGCACCGAGCACGCCGCCACGATCGCCAGCAACAGACCGCTCAGCACGATTCGCAAGGTGTTGGTCTCACCGCCATCCCCGATCGCCAACCCGAGCAGGTTGGGGAGGCTCACCATCGTCACCACCCGGCCCTGGGTGGCGAGGTCGGGGAAGTGCGCGCCGAAGACGATCACGCTCGAGGTCCCCAGCACCACAGCGGCGCCAACCATGCCGAGCCCGATGGGGATCAGATCGCGCTTCCTGCGTAGCAAACAAGCGAGCACCACCGGCAGCAGGATTCCCGCCGACGCCTTGATCGCGACGGCCGCGACGAGCGCCACGCCCGCGCCCGCGAGCAGCGCCCACCTGCGGTCTGGAGCAGTCGCGGCCACAAGGGGCGAAGCGTCGTTTTGCGGCGATCGGGATGAATCGTCCTCGCTCCCAGCCCCGGCCCCAGGCATCGTGCGCGCTCGCAGCAGCAGATAGAAGGCGAGCACCACGAAGAACATCATCAGGAAGTCGTTGTGGTCCCCGCCGAGACCCCACACGAGCACGATCGGGTTCAACCCCACGAACACGATCGCCGCGACGGGATCGCGACCGAGCAGCCGCGCCGACTTCCACACCAAGAGGATCGTCGTGAGGCTCGTCACCATCAGAAGCCCCTTCAGCGTCCAGAAAGAGGCCGCCACCCCGAGTGGCACCACCGCGAACGTGATCAGCGTGAACAGCGGACCGTAGGGACTGAGTAGCTGATGCCAGTTGCTCAGCGCGAAGCTCGGATCGTTGTGGGGCTCCAGTATCGGTGTGGTGGTGTAGGGGTTGAGATGATGAAAGACCTCCATCCGCCCGTAGTTGACGTAGTTGAAGATGTCGGTGAGCGCCATCGGGGGGGCGAGGAAGACGATCGCGTGCACTCCCACCACCGCCGCGATCGCCCAACGCGCACGCAGTCGCGGCGCGTACTTCAACGCGAGGAGGTAGCTCGCGTACATCACCGCCACCGTGACGGTGAAGAAGTAGCGCAGGCCCAGGGCGTTGCGCGTGAGCGACGGCCACAAACCCCCGAGTGGGCCCGCCATCCAGCGCGGAAAGAAATGAAGGGTGGTGGTGGCGGAGAGAACACTGGGGCGGTTCGCCGCCGCCACCACGAGCAGCGCGACGCACGACACGATCACAAGCAGCGCACCTGCCCCGATCCGCACACCGGCGACACGGCGCTCGCTCACCGACCGTGAGCCAACCTCGCCCTTGCCTGTTCGCGTCCCCACAACGTCGGCGGGGCCCCGCAGGGCCCCGATGACACGTTCACTCACGCTGTGGGCGTTTCCCGTCATGGGACGTCCCTGCCGGGATAAGCCCTTCGCGTTGTGAGGCTCAGAGCGTCGTCACGTTGACGGCCTTGGGGCCCTTGTCGCCCTGCTCCGCGTCGTAGGACACCTTCGTGCCCTCTTGCAGCGAGCGGTACCCTTCGCCGTTGATCCCGGTGTGGTGTACGAACAGGTCCTTGTCCCCATCATCGGGGGTGATGAAACCGAACCCCTTGTCGTCGCTAAACCACTTCACTGTGCCGGTAGGCATGTGATTCATCCTCCACGATATGTGCGTGCTGCTACGCGGAGGATGCTGCTAGAGCTTCGACCTGCGAGCGCTTGCACTGCTTTTCGCCGGGTTTTTCTGTCCGGCCAGACCGCACGACGGTAGCACGTCGTCGGTTGTATGTGTTAGCAAGTGGTATATGCCCAGCAACCCGGATGACACCGCCGCCGAGACCGTCCCGCTCCTGCGGCGCCTGCTCCCACCCGCAAGCGCCGTGGACGCGCAGCGATTCGTGCACGAGCTGGACCTTGCCAAGCGCGCCTCCGCGGGGCCACCCTCGCGTCCCTATCTGGCGCTGAACATGATCTCGAGCGGGGACGGACGGGCCACGCTCGGTGGCCGCTCGGGCCCACTCGGGGGACGCGCCGACTCGCAGCTGCTCCACGCTCTGCGCACCACTGTCGATGCGGTTATGGCCGGCGCAGGCACCGTCCGCGCCGAGCGCTACTCACGGCTTGTTTGCGAGGAAAGCGACCGCAAGATCCGCCGTGCACGCGGCCTCTCCGAGGAACCGCTCGTGTGCGTCGTCTCGGGGCGGCTCGCGCTCAACGAGGACATCCCGCTGCTCGCCGACCCCGCAGCTCGCGTGGCGATCCTAACCGCGTCGGAGGCGAGCCTGCCGCAGGAGTGCCAAGCGC
>JBOGYB010000377.1:0-2627 GCA_050696555.1 Solirubrobacteraceae bacterium
GAGGAGTTCTGGACGATCACCGAACCGAGTGAGCCCCGCGTCGGCTCCGGTCTTGCGCTGTGTCACTTCAAGGAAGGGGTGGTGGTGGGCTCCTACTCCACTCCCCTGCAATCCCCCGACCCCTTCCGCCCGATGGACGCCGCCGCCTGCAACGGTCCCAACGACTGCTGGTTTGCGGGGATCGCAAGCGAGGACCCCTCCGGCCAGCGTGTCGGCGCCTTCCACCTGCACTGGGACGGCACCAACCTCACGACCTCCTACCAGCCGCAGGGACGGGGGGTAAGCGGGCTCGCCGCCTTCGATGGTGTGTTCTACGAGAGCACGCTCGTCGGGGTGCAGGCAGGAGACAACACCAACCCCGTCACGCTCGCCACGCCCGAGCCCTTCGGCCCGATCCTGATCCACAAGCTCGTCGGCGACACCTTCACCGGTGCCAACTTCCTCCCCTTCCCCTACCCCGGTCTGCCCGCCGAAGGTGTGGAGCTGCTGTCGGCGAAATCCGACGGCACCGATCTGTGGTTCTCGGGGGGTGGCGCCGCGTCCGGTCCTGCCGCCCCGCACGACGGCTCCGTGCCGAGCCCCCCGCTCGCGGTCCATTACAACGCGCCGTTTTTCCAGCAGTCGCCGATCGACACCTCCCTGTTCGGAAGCGAAGACCGCTTCGTGGATATAACGCCGGTGCCGGGGACGACGAGCGCGTGGGTCGCCGACCAGACGCTCTCAGAACGGGGCAGCGCCACCGGCCATGCCAAGGTTGCGCTGATCGGCGCCGATGGCAGCGCCACGCTCGACACGCTCCCAGCCTCGGGCGCCGGGCGCGGGAGCGCCCAGCTCGTGGCCGCCACCGGCCCCGAAGAAGCGTGGATGGCGACCTCCGCGGGGTGGCTGTTCCACTACACCAACGGCACCTTTCCCCCCGAAAACACCGACCCCAACTGGGCGAGCACGATCACCCAGCGTCCTAACGAGTCGGTTGCCCAGTTCGTCTCGGATACCCCTCCCCCCGACGACTCGACCCTGTTCGCGCCGCCCCCGGTGCAGGTGGAAACGAAAACGACTGAACCCGTGCAGCTCGTGATTCCCGCGCTGCTGAAGAACATCAAGGTGTCCCGTCACGGGCTGACGGTCACGATCGGCTTCCAGCTCACACGCCTTGCCAAGGTGCAGTTGGTGGCGAAGCTGCACGGTAGGGTCGTCGCGCGTACCCCAAGCGAGAGGCTGAGACCCGGCAAGCGCAAGCTCGTCTTGACCTTCAAGCGCCAGAGTTGGCCGGACGCGCTCAGCTTCAAGACGAAGGAGCTCACCAAACCCAAGCCCGTACCGGCGTCGGGCCCTGAAGGTGGAGCGAAAACCGGCCCCACGGCCATCGGCACGAGCGTACGCAAACATGGCTGACCGTTGGCGCATCGGTCGCCTGAGCGCTCTGCTCGCGCTGCTGGCATTCGCGGCGGTTGCGACGTTTGCCATCCGCACGACAGGTCACGGCGCGCGCGCGGCGGGACCAGGGGGAGCCGCGCCGACACCGCAGCCTGCGCTCGGCACCGCGGAACGCTCCACCGTGCTCATGGGCGCCGCCACCGAAGGGGCGCCGGGCGAGGCGTGGGCCTACCGGGTGCTCCCCCTCGACGTGCCTCCACCCAGCGTCCCCTCCGGCGACGCGGCCTTCGCCACGCCTCCCTCGGGGGGAGCAGCACCGCCCGGGCAGCTCGTGTTCGAGCGCGCCACCGACGCCGATCCCGGCTGGACGATCCAGGAAACCCCGCTCGACGGGGAAGGTAACCCCTACCGGGGGATGGAACCGAACCGGCTCTCCGCGCGCATCACTCCGCACGGTGGCGGACTGCTGGTCGGTGAGGACCCCTCGCGGCCCAGCGGCAAACAGACCGTGGTGCTGGTGCGCGACCCCGGCGGGCGCTTCCGTGTTCTGCCCGAACCCACCGCCGGCGTACTGCTCGGGGTGGGCGAAGGCGGCGAACTAAACGCGGAGCTGCTCGCTGAAAAGGAAGGCGTGGGCGCGGTGGTCGATGCGGCGGTCGAGAACGGCAACCGCACCGAAGCGTATTTCGGGACGCTCGGGCGCACGCGCGATCTCGCGGTTATCCGCTGGGACGGCGAAAACTGGACGCGCGAGCCGGTGGAGCTCCCGAGCGGCTACAGCGGGGACTTTCAGATCGTGGCGATCGCCGGCAGCTCGCCCCAGAATCTGTGGTTGCTGGGGAAGCCAAGCCAGAGCAGTGGTCTGGGGATCGTGCTGTTCAAGCGCGAAGAAATCACCCCCGGCGAATACCGCTGGGAAGCGGTGTCGCTCGGCTCGGCGCTGTTCTCGGCGGCTGAAACCCCCGTCGATGAAGTCACCAAGCTCGGCCCGCTCATCGGTCCCGCCCAGCCGCTCACGGTCACCGCCAAAGGGGTGTGGGTCGACGGCAACCTGCAGGCGCCCGGAGGTGGCGAGGATGGGTATGACTTCACCCTCTACTACGACATCTCCGAAGGGAAGGTGACGGGCAGCTGGTGCGACGTAACCAGCGCCCCGCCCGAAGCGCTGTGCGAACACCCCTTGGGCGCACGCTTCGGGCGACTCGCCGGCTACCGCAGCTTCGCCTTTGACGGCTCCGGGTATGGCACAC
>JBOGYB010000378.1:0-2626 GCA_050696555.1 Solirubrobacteraceae bacterium
GTCGAGCACCCCGCGACCCAACGCACCCCGTTTCACTCGCGAGCGAAAGCGCCACCAGATGATTGACATCAACAACTTCGACGCCATCGAGATAAGCCTCGCCTCCTCCAAGCAGATCCGCTCTTGGAGCTCCGGTGAGGTGACCAAGCCTGAGACAATCAATTACCGCACGCTGAAGCCGGAGAAGGACGGTCTCTTCTGCGAGCGTATTTTCGGTCCCACCAAGGACTGGGAGTGCTACTGCGGCAAGTACAAGCGTGTGCGCTACAAGGGCATCGTGTGCGAGCGCTGTGGGGTTGAGGTCACCCGCTCCAAGGTCCGGCGCGAGCGCATGGGCCATGTGGACCTCGCCGCGCCGGTGAGTCACATTTGGTTCTTCAAGGGTGTCCCCTCACGCATCGGGTACCTGCTCGATATGGCGCCCAAGGAGCTCGAGAAGGTGCTCTATTTCGCCGCCTCCATCGTCACCTGGGTGGACGACGAGGCGCGCTCCAAGGACCTCGATTCCCTGGAGAAGGAGGTCAACAAGGTTCTCGACTCCTATGCCGCCGAGCTACAGGAGCGTGTGCTTGAACTGCGCGAGCAGTTGGGACGCCGCGAGAAGTACCTGCAGAGCGGCAAGCAAACCGGCTTTGACGACGAAGATCACCTGTGGGCGGACTCGCTTGACATCAACCTCTCGAAGGTCTCCGACGAGGAGCGCGAGAAGATGGTGAAGGAGCTCAACAAGACCTTCGAGGCGGACATCGCCGACACCGAAGCCTACATCGAGGATGGCTCTGAGCGGATGCGCAACGTGTGGGAGCTCTTCAAGACGATGGAGCCCAAGCAGATCGAGCACGACGAGACCACCTTCCGCGAGCTCAAGGAGCGCTTCGGCTCTCCCTACGGCTTCGGTGAGTACTTCCGTGGTGGCATGGGCGCCGAGGCGATTCGCGACCTGCTCCAGCAGGTGGATCTCGAGGCCGAACGCACAGAACTCGAGGAGCAGGTGAAGACCGGCAAGGGTCAGAAGCAGGCTCGCGCGGTCAAGCGTTTGAAGGTGGTGAGCGCCTTCATCCAGTCGGGCAACAAGCCCGAGATGATGGTGCTCGACGCCGTGCCCGTGATCCCACCGGAGCTGCGCCCGATGGTGCAGCTCGACGGTGGGCGCTTCGCGACGTCCGACCTCAACGACCTCTACC
This sequence comes from Solirubrobacteraceae bacterium, assembly GCA_050696555.1. GTDB lineage: Bacteria > Actinomycetota > Thermoleophilia > Solirubrobacterales > Solirubrobacteraceae > Palsa-744. The sequence goes on from JBOGYB010000378.1 coordinate 1,185, forward strand.
GCCGTGTCATCAACCGCAACAACCGCCTCAAGCGGCTGCTCGATCTCGGTGCGCCCGAGATCATCGTCAACAACGAGAAGCGGATGCTCCAGGAGGCGGTGGATGCGTTGTTCGACAACGGCCGTCGTGGCCGTCCGGTGACAGGGCCCGGCAACCGTCCGTTGAAGTCGCTGTCAGACATGCTCAAGGGCAAGCAGGGGCGCTTCCGCCAGAACCTGCTCGGCAAGCGTGTGGACTACTCGGGGCGCTCGGTGATCGTGGCGGGCCCCTACCTGAAGCTGCACCAGTGTGGCCTGCCGAAGATCATGGCGCTGGAGCTCTTCAAGCCGTTCATCATGGCGCGCCTGGTGGAGCGCAAGTCCGCGCAGAACATCAAGGCTGCCAAGAAGATGGTGGACTCGATGATCGGAGAGGTGTGGGATGTGCTCGAGGAGGTCATCCACGAGCACCCAGTGCTGCTCAACCGCGCCCCTACCCTTCACCGTCTCGGCATTCAAGCGTTCGAACCGCTGCTCGTGGAGGGAAAGGCAATCCAGGTGCACCCGCTGGTGTGTCACGCCTTCAACGCCGACTTCGACGGCGATCAGATGGCGGTGCACCTGCCGCTGTCCGCGGAGGCGCAGGCGGAGGCGCGCATATTGATGCTCTCCTCCAACAACATCCTCAGTCCCGCCCACGGGGCGCCGCTGGCGACCCCCACCCAGGACATGATCCTGGGTGCCTACTACCTCACCTACGGCATCGAAGCGGACGAGCTGGCGAAGATCGACCGCGCCACCTACGAGCCACGGCCGCACGTGTTCCGTACAGCCCAGGAGGCTGAGCTCTCCTATGAGGCGGGTGTGGTGAAGCTGCACGACGTCGCGGAGTTCCGTCCGTTCGGGCGCGAGGGCGGTCACCTGCTCACCACGGTGGGACGGATCATCTACAACGACCGCATCGAGCGTGCCCTCGCCGAGGCGCTGGGCGACCAGTTCGACGCGTCGAAGTATGTGTTCGTGAACCAGTCGATGAAGAAGCGCGACACCACGCGCCTGATCGACGCGCTGGTGCAGACCTACGGCGCCACCACCATCTCGCTGGTGCTCGACGCGTTCAAGGATCTCGGCTTCAAGTACGCCACTCAGGCCGGCATCACGATCTCCAAGAACGACGTTGTGATCCCCCCGGAGAAGCAAGAGATCCTCGACAAGTTCGACAAGCTGGTGGGTGACATCACAGACCAGTACGACATGGGTCTCATAACCCAAGAGGAGCGCCACGAGGCGGTGGTGGAGAAGTGGAACGCCGCCACAGATGAGGTTGCGGAGGCGATGATCGCGAACCTCGACACGCTGAACCCCATCTTCATGATGGCCAACTCGGGTGCCCGTGGATCCTTCAAGCAGATCCGCCAGCTGGCGGGGATGCGCGGCCTGATGGCCAACCCGAAGGGTGAGATC
>JBOGYB010000379.1:0-2624 GCA_050696555.1 Solirubrobacteraceae bacterium
GTGCTGGACATCGCTCGCAGCGTGCTCGCCGAGCTCGATGTTGAGGTTGTCCTCAACCGCGTACTCGAATCGGCCCGCGAGCTGACAGGCGCTCGCTACGCGGCGCTCGGTGTGCTCGGCGACTCGCGCACCGAATTGGAGCGGTTTCTCACAGTCGGCATCGACGAGTCCGAGCGCGAGGCGATCGGGAATCTACCGCGCGGACGCGGAGTGCTCGGCGAGCTGATCGCCCATCCCCACGCGCTGCGACTCACTGACATCTCCGAACATCCCCGCTCCTACGGCTTCCCACATGGGCACCCTCCGATGAAGAGCTTCCTGGGCGTGCCGATCCTGGTTGGGGGTACCCCGTTCGGCAATCTCTACCTCACCGAGAAGGCCGGCGGGGAGTTCACCGAGGGAGACGAGGAGGCAGTGACGATGCTCTCCGAGCTCGCCGGCTTCGCGATCGACCACGCGCGGCGCTACACCGGCGCTCGCGAGCACCGCGACGAGCTGCAGCGGACGGTAGCGGCGCTCAACGCCACAACTCAGATCGCCCGCGCGGTGGGTGCGGAGACCGACCTCGATGTGATCCTCGAGCTCGTCGCCAAGCGTGGGCGGGCACTAGTCGACGCGCGCCTACTAGTAATCGAGCTGGTGCAGAGAGGCCGGCTGATCGTGTCCTCCGGTGCGGGTGAGCTCCCGCCGAGGCTGCTCGGCCGGCAGATGCCGGTGGGGGATAGCGGCGCGAGCGCCGCGCTCCGCACCCGCCGCGCGCAGCGCCTGCATGAACCTCTCACACGGGCGCGCTTTGACGAAAATGGCCTTGGCACACTCGGGGTACACGCCAAGGGTGGGTTGATCGTGCCGCTCGTGTTCCAGAACCACTCCTACGGTGTGCTTGTGGCGATCGACCGCCTCCACGAGGGACCCGAGTTCACGACCGACGACGAGCGCCTGCTGGAGGCGTTCGCCGCGTCTGCCGCCACCGCCGTCGCCACCGCCCAATCGGTCGCCTCCGAGCGCCAGCGCCAGCGTCTCGCCGCCGCCGAGGCCGAACGCCAGCGTTGGGCACGCGAGCTTCACGACGACACTCTTCAAAGCCTCAGTGCGCTGCGAGTGGGTCTTTCCACCGCGAAGCGATCCGGCAAGCCCGAGACGCTCGAGCTGGCGGTCGCCAACGCGATCGAGCACCTCGAGGAAGGCATCACGAATCTACGTGCGCTCATCACCGACCTGCGCCCCGCCTCGCTCGACGAACTGGGAGCAGCGGCGGCGATCCAAGCGCTCGGGGAACGCGCCGAGCGCCACGGCATCGAGGTGGACGTGAGCATCGAGCTCGCCTACGAGCAGGGCCGCGAGCAGGAGCGTCATCTCCCCGAGGTGGAGACGGCGATGTACCGGATCGTGCAGGAGGCACTCACCAACGCCGCTAAGCACGGCCACGCCAAACGCGCCGTGATAGAGGTGCACGAGGATGACACCGATATCTGGGTGAGTGTGCGCGACGATGGCTTGGGCTTTGACCCCTCCGAGCACTCCGACGGCTTCGGATTGCTCGGGATGCACGAGCGCGTCCACCTGCTCGACGGCACGCTCGACATCGAGTCGGAGCCCGGCAAAGGCACAAAGATCGAGGCGCGCTTCCCGATTCGGCGTCTACCCGAGGCCTGTACCGGCTCGCTGTCGGCCGTCAATCGGCAGTAACCAGGCAAACTCTCGGTCAACCCGCCGCCCACCCGTGACCGCACAGCTCAACCAAAGAAGACTTCGGCGGTCTCGAATAGACGGGGGTCGAGTAGCTTTGGCTCGGCCAGCGCCTCGGCAAGGCCCACTTCGATGATGTCGGGGCCGCTGAGCGCCACCATCTGCCCGAAGTGTCCTCTGATCGCCGCGTCCATTGCGGACACCCCGAAGCGGGTGGCGAGCACGCGGTCGTAGGCAGTTGGTGTGCCCCCGCGCTGCACGTGCCCGAGGATGGTGGCGCGCGTCTCATAACCAGTGAGCAACTCGAGCTCCTGTGCCAGCTCCACGCCGATACCCCCCAACCGCACATGCCCGAACTCGTCGGTTGCCTTTTGATCCGCGAGCGTCATCGCCCCACCCTCACGTGGGGTTGCACCCTCTGAGACAACCACGATCGAGAAGGTGATCCCCCCGGCGTGGCGACGGCGGATGCGAGCGCACAGCTCCTCCACATCGAATAGACGCTCGGGGACGAGGATCGCATCGGCACCACCCGCGATGCCGGCGTAGGTGGCAATCCAGCCGGCGTGACGACCCATCACCTCGACCACCATCACGCGGTTGTGCGACTCCGCGGTCGTGTGCAGCCGGTCGATCGCGTCGGTGGCGATCTGCACGGCGGTGTGGAAGCCGAAGGTGACGTCCGTTCCGCCGATGTCGTTGTCGATCGTCTTTGGCACCCCCACGATCGGCAAACCCTCCTCGGCAAGGCGCAGCGCTACACCGAGCGTGTCCTCTCCGCCGATCGGGATCAGCGCATCGAGGCGCTCGCGCTCGAAGGTCTCCCTCACTCGCTCCATCCCATCCGCTCGCCCGTCGAGTGGGTTGGTGCGAGAAGTGCCGAGGATTGTGCCCCCGCGCGGCAGTATCCCCGCGGTGCTCGCGCGTGTGAGCGC
>JBOGYB010000380.1:0-2605 GCA_050696555.1 Solirubrobacteraceae bacterium
TTCTGGAGGGCACTCGATGATCGTGGACCCCTGGGGCCGGGTGCTCGCACGATTGGGCGAGGAGCCCGGATACGCCGTGGCGCCGCTGGACTTCGCCGAGCAGGATGCGGTCAGGCAGCGCATGCCGCTGCTCGAGCACCGCCGCTCAGAGGTTTACGGATGAGCGCCACTCGCGCCAAGGGAGTGCCCGACCGCCGCCAGGCGATCCTCGACGCGGCCGTGAAGGTGTTTGCCCGCCAGGGCTTTCACGCTTGCCGCGTCTCTGACATCGCCGACGAGGCCGGTGTGGCGTACGGGTTGCTCTACCACTACTTCCCCTCCAAGGACGAGGTGCTGAACACGCTCTTCCTGGAGCGCTGGGGGGTGATGCTCGAGATGATCCGCGCGGTCGACGCCGAGCAGATACCGGTACGCGAGAAGCTGGGTGCGATCGCGTCGTTCATCGTGGACAGCTACCGCCACGACCCCGACCTGATGAAGGTGATCATCGTGGAGGTGACCCGCGCGGCCAACTCGTTCGGGCAAACCCACTTGGGGAAAATCCGTGAGGCCTACCGGCTGATCGGTGAGATCGTCACCGAAGCTCAGCGAGAGGGGGTCTTCAAGGAGGAGATAGACGCCGAGTTCGCGGCGATGACCTTTTACGGCGCCATCGAGCAGGTGCTCACAGGCTGGATCTTCGGCTTGCTGCCGCAGGGGGAGGAGGATCTCGAGCGCGCCAAGCAGATGGTGGTGGAGACGGTGTGCGGGGGTCTCGAGTGCCCATCGCCGGCTTCCGCCTGAGCTCGTGCGTCTACCACCGTGCCCGGTGGTGCTCGACCACCCCAAGTGCGTGAGCGAGCGGGATACCGCCGGGGAGCGTTCCGCTAAACGACCCGAAGGGCGCGCGGTAGTCGCTGCTCACGAGCAGGAGGTTGTCGTGGCGGCTGCGTTCGGACTCCGCAGTGAAGCGAAGCTCAGAGCCATCGTTTGAGGAGATAGTGCTCAGGTCAGACGAGAAGTGCACAGCGGGCGCCTCGTGGGGGATACCGGCGACCCACACCGCCCGCTCGCTGCCTGAAGGCGGGTCGTTGACGCCCTGCACGAGGTTGAAGGCGAGTGGGGTGCCGTCGGGCGCGGAGCCGACACCTGCGGCCCACCACCACTCCGTTACGCGGGCGTGGTAGCCGGCGGTGTCGTCGATAACGGCGAGTGCATCTATCGCGATGGGTGGGCGGGCGCCGAGGATGAGCGTGCCGTGCGCGCGGACACCTGCCTGCTTGCGCGTCCACACCTGCTCCCCTCCGTGAGCACACCTCGCCTCGATGCCGTTGTCTTCGTCGAGTGACAGATCCAGCAACACCGCGTCGTCGCGAACCTGGAGTCGTCCCGGAGTCAGGTCAAGTGCCCCCCGGCGTGGGACCATGCGAGTGCGCTCTGTAATCGCTCTACTCGACCGCTCGAACACGGCCCAAAAGGTCTGTCGGGCCGGCCCCACCTGAACCGTGGCCGCGCAGATCATGAACTGCTCGCCGAACACCCCCACATAGCGCCAGCGCTTGAGTGGACGGGTGCCGCGGAAGAGGGGCATTCCAGCCGTGTTCTTCATTCGTCGAGCCGGGCTACCAGACGGTGTTTGCGCCGTAAGCCACAAACGCGGGATCGCGTGTAACTACAGCCGTTCGATCGCTGAGCGCCTGTGCTGCCAGCAAACGATCGAACGGATCACGATGGACCCCGCCGGCGATGTTCGGATAGGGAAGATCCTGCAGGCGGGTGATGTGTGACCAGGAGATCGCGAGCACTGCGAAGCCGTCGGTCTGTACCTGTTCTGGCCAATCGTCGTCTATGTCGAGCTTCCCCAGGGAGCGCTTGATGGCGATCTCGACCAGCGTGCCCGCTCCGACGAGCGCGCGCTCGGACGTTTCGATTGCTTCGCGTGCGGGAGTCGAGAGCCGTCTGTCTCCCCCTAGCCACCAGATCAGTGCGTGAGCGTCGAGCAGTAGGCCCATCAATCGGAGATGCCGAGCGCCTGGGCGATGTCCGCAGGCCACTCGTCGAAGTCCTCGCGCATATCGATACGGCCGCGCATACGGCCCGGGACTCGTCTGACGATACCCTCGTTTTCCGTGATCGCGACTATGCGCGCGACCGGTGTGCGCCCACGACGGACGACTACCTCCTCGCCATCTTCGGCTTGGTGTACGAGCTTCGAGAGCTGGGTCTTGGCTTCGCCGATCGTGTAGCTGGACATGGACCGAGCGTAGCATCCTTGGCCAACTTGGCCAAGTCAAGTCTTTTGTGCGGTGACGATCAGGTTGTAGAACATTGCCGCGGGGAGGCGGGACTCGAGCAGCGTGCGGTCGACCTTCTGCAGTGCAAGGTAGCCGCGGTAGGCGTAGTTGCGCCAACCCCAGGGAACGTCTTCGGGGTGGGCGGTGGCCTCCAAGGTGCGGTTGGTCCAGCCGAACCAGTTGGCAAGTAGCTCCTCGCCGGTGACGCGGATGTCCTCGAAGCCGGCGTCGCGCGCGAAGGTGGTCAATTGGCCCGGCGCGAAAGCGTGCACGTCGACGAAGCCCTCGAGCGATGCCTCGGGGGCGCCTCCCTCGGCGGGTGGTGCCGGTCG
>JBOGYB010000381.1:0-2568 GCA_050696555.1 Solirubrobacteraceae bacterium
CCTACTAGCGGCTGATCCGGGATGCGATACGCAAGGAGATCGACACGTGGCCGCTCGGCGCGCCGGTGCAGGCCCTCCCACGTATGCAGGAACTCACCTTTGGGGTGATCATGCGCTGCGTGTTCGGGGTGGATGAGAGTGAGCGGATGGGGCAGCTGGGGGAGACGCTGCGAGGGATGGTGTCGTGGGTGACGGAGATGCGCCGCGTGCTGTTCTTCTTCCTGATCGGTCCCCAACGCTTGAATAGCCTCCCCGCGTTTCGCCGTCAGGTGGAAGCAGTTGACCGCGAGATACTTGCCGAGATAACGCGCAGGCGAGCGATAGGCGATCTGAGCGAGCGCGAGGATATCCTCTCGCTCTTGATCCAAGCTACCGACGAGGACGGCGAGCACCTCACAGATGAGGAGTTGCGCGACGAACTCGTGACTTTGCTGCTAGCTGGGCACGAGACCACCGCCACGCTGCTCGCTTGGGCGATTCACGATCTCGCACGCGACCGTGCGAGCCAGGACCGTCTGGTGGGGGAAGGTGGAGCGTTCTGCGATGCGGTAGTCACCGAGACGCTCCGGCTGCACCCCCCGACGGGTGGCCTTGCCAGGCGTCTGCGCAAACCACTCACGATCGGTGGGTACGAGTTGCCGGTGGGCACCGATGTGGTACCGATCACCCTGCTCGTGCACCGCCGCGCCGATATCTACCCCGACCCGTGGACATTCAAGCCCACGCGCTTTCTCGACACGCGTCCTCCGGCGGGCGGGTGGTTCCCGTTCGGGGGCTCGGTCCGCCGTTGCATCGGCGCTTCCTTCGCCCAGTTCGAGGCAAAAATCGTGCTGGAAGAGCTGACAAAAGCGCTCGTATTGAGTCCTTCGGAGGAGCGTCCCGAGCGGACAGGTCGCCGTGCGATTGTGCTCACCCCCTCCAGGGGTGCAAGCGTTGTGGCGCGACGGCGCTGACGTTCAGCCCCTCCACTTGATCGAGCACCCCACCGGAGTGGTTTCGGCTGGGTCGGGGTCACTACCGTCGAGTACCGCGTCGAGTGCGTCGCGCAGGTAGGCGGCGTTCTGCGCTGGGTTTTCGTAGTCACCGTCCGGGGCCCCGCGGTAGCGCAGGATCCCCTTTGCGTCGATGACGAACACATCCGGGGTCGTCTTCGCGTCATATTCGCGCGCTACGTCCTGCGACTCGTCGCGCAGGTAGGGGACGCCGTCGAAGTCGCCCTGGCGCACGCGCTCTCGCATCGCCTCGACCGAATCGCGTGGGTAGCGAGCGGCGTCGTTGGGGTTGATCGCGAGCATACGCACCCCGCGGTCGGCGTAGTCGGTGGCAACAACACCAAGCCGGTCGTGCCAGGCAAGCGCGTAGGGGCAGTGGTTGCAGGTAAATACCACCACCGTCACCGACCCCGTGCCAGGCTCGTGCGTCCGGCCTTCGGTGTCGGGCAAAGCAAAGCTGGGGGCGGGGTGGCCGATCTCTGGCATCTACTTCCTCTCGGTATCGTTGACTATGGCTGTCGCGAGCGCCTCATGTACGTCAGTCGGGTCGGGGGTCGGCGAGATGCGACCGCCGCGACGATGGTAGATGCGACAGGTCAACCCATAGGGCTCGTTCTCGACAGGTTGGATGTCAACGCCGTCGATGCGGATCGTGGGGGAGCCGACGAAGCGCTCCCCCACTGCATCGCTATCGGTGCTCACCTCGCGTAACACCACCCCACTTGGATCGAGACCGAGCTCCACCATCGCCGCGCGTAGGTCCGCGAGCGCACGCGGGTGTGAGGGGCAGCCCTCCCAGAAAAGGAGCTCGACGAGCATGACCTCACGTTACGACGATCGACCACGGTTGCGTTTGCCGGGTTCTACCTTGACCGTCGCCATGACACAGTGGCCCTGTCGCCTCGTTCGCAGGCTAACCAAACATCCATGTCGCAAAACCGCCAGATTTTCGCCGGCAAGTAGGTAAGACTGAGGGTGTGCTCGAGGACTTCGACAGGTGCTACCAGGCCGCTCAGTCGCGCGATCCACGCTTCGACGGGTGGTTCTTCACGGCAGTCACGTCCACCGGCATCTACTGCCGCCCGAGCTGCCCCGCGATGACCCCCAAGCGCGAGAACGTGCGCTTCTACCCCTCGGCCGCGGCGGCACAACAGGCGGGCTTCAGGGCCTGCAAGCGCTGTCGTCCCGACGCTGCTCCCGGCTCGCCGGAGTGGGACGGACGAGCAGATGTGGTGGCGCGGGCGATGCGTCTCATCGCCGACGGAGTGGTCGACCGCGAGGGCGTTCCCGGCCTGGCAGGAAGACTTGGCTACAGCGTGCGCCAGTTGCAGCGGATGCTGCTCGCCGAGGTGGGGGCGGGGCCGATCGCGATCGCTCGCGCACAACGTGCGCAAACCGCTCGCGTGCTGATCGAGACAAGTGCTCTCACAATGGCCGAAGTAGCCTTCGCCGCCGGATTCTCCTCCGTGCGGCAGTTCAACGACACGGTCCGCGCGGTGTTCGCCACCGCTCCCACCGAGCTACGCCGCCGTGCGAGTAACAGGCGGGCCGATCTCCGCGTGGGCGAGTCTGAGGG
>JBOGYB010000382.1:0-2567 GCA_050696555.1 Solirubrobacteraceae bacterium
CGCCACGACCTCGCGTTCGCCTGCTCGGCGGCCGCGATAGCCGCGCTCGCACTGATGGCGCGGGTGGATGGTGTGGGGGGATTCCACGCCTACCCAGAGCTCCATGCGGGCGACCTCATCACGACGGTCGCGCTTGCCGCGGCGTTCATGACCGCGGTGCTGCTCCCGTTCGCCGATCGCCGGGGGATCGAGCCATGAGTGCGGTGGAGTTCGAGCGTGTCACCTACAGCTACCCTGGTGCCACTCGTCCGGCGCTCGACGATGTGAGCGTGCGGATCGAGCCGGGGGAGCTGTGCGTGCTCGCCGGTCTCTCCGGCCACGGCAAGTCGACGCTGTTGCGGGCCGCCTGTGGCCTTGCGCCCCACTTCCACGGGGGCACGTTTGCCGGGAGGGTGAGAGTGGAAGGGCTCGATACGCGCGAGCACCCACCCGCTCGCCTCGGAGCGATCACCGGAGTGCTGTTCCAGGACCCAGAGACCCAGCTTGTGATGGGCTCGGTGAGAGCGGAGCTGGGGCTGGCACTAGAGAGTCGGGGACACACCCCAGGTGAAGTGGCGCGGGGGGTGGAGGAGGTGGCGCTTGCCCTTGGAATCGACGGCTTGCTGGAGCGCTCCACGCACGAGCTCTCAGGCGGTGAGCAGCAGCGCGTGGCACTCGGTGCGGCGCTGGCGGGACGCCCACGGGTGGTCTTGCTTGACGAGCCCACCTCCCAACTCGACCCTGTTGCGGGAGATGAGCTGATCGGCTTGCTGCGCAGGCTCAACCAGGAGTGGGAGACCACGATCGTGCTGTGCGAGCACCGCATCGAGCGCTGCCTTTCAGCAGCTGACCGTGTGATCGCTATGCACGACGGCCGTGTCGCCCATGATGGTTCACCGCATGTGTTTCTTGACTGGGCCAGCACCGCCGCTCCAGCGCTTCAGACGCCTGGCGCGCGGCTGTTCTCGCTGGCGGGCCTAGCTCCCGCTCCTGTGGGTGTCAAGCAGGCCCGTGCCTCCCTGCGCCGCGAGGGCTTGCTCGGGGATAGGGGCTCTGACGCACAAGCTTCGCCCGCTCTCGTGCCCGGTGACGTGTCAGGGGCGCCTGGCTCGCGACCGCGTCCACGTCGTCGGGGTGGCCGTCGCCATTTTTTTGGGGGAGATTCGCCCGTGCCGGTCGAAGTAAGCGGGCTGTGGCTTGAGCTGACGCGTGGTCCGGCGATTGTGCGCGGGGTTGATTTGCGCGTCGAGAAGGGGGAGACGGTTGCCCTGATGGGTCGCAACGGCGCGGGCAAGTCGACACTGTTGCGCCTACTCGCCGGGCTTCTGCGCCCGACGCGTGGGAGCGTGCGCAGCGCCGGGAGGGTGGCTCTCCTCTTGCAGAACCCAAACGACTATTTCCTGCGCGAGCGTGTGGAGGAAGAGGTCTCGCGGGACGCGCTTTCGCGGGCTGGTCTCACGGACCTAGGAGAGCGCAACCCGCGTGACCTCTCCGGTGGGGAGCGTCAGCGCCTTGCGCTTGCGATCGTCGCGGACGACGGCGATCCACCGGCAGCGCTTGCGCTTGACGAGCCCACGCGGGGAATGGACCGCGAGGCCAAAGCCGGTCTCGCCGCTGAGATCCGCCGTCGCGCGGGGGAGGGGCAGGCGGTGATCGTGGCCACCCACGACCCCGAGTTCGCGGCCTCCTGTGCCGACCGGGCTGTGCTGCTGGCAGATGGCCGCGTCATCGCCGACGGCCCCACCTCGGAGCTGCTCACCGGTGGTTGGTACTTCTCAACCGAGACCGCTCGCATCCTCGGCGGCGCTGACGGTGCGCTCGACCCAGAGCAGGGGGCCGCCTTGCTGCGCGAACGCGCCGCAGCGGTTGGGAAGCCTGCCGCTGTTGCCTTGGCGGAGGCGCCGCCGTGACGTGGGTCGTGGCGTCTTTCTCGATCGCCTTCGGCGTGCTCGCCGTCGGTTGGCTCGCATACGAGCGCTCGCGCCCCTCCGCGCGGATGGCTGCGGTGGTTGGCACGCTCGCAGCGGTTGCGGCGCTCGGGCGCGACGCGTTCGTGGCGATCCCCGACGTGAAGCCCATCACCGCGATCACGCTCGTGGTGGGCTATTCGCTTGGACCGCTTCCCGGCTTCACGGTGGGCGCGGTGGGGATGCTCGCGTCGAACATCCTCCTCGGTCAGGGCTCCTACACGCCCTGGCAAATGGCCGCGTGGGGGCTCGTGGGCCTGGCGGGGGCGATGCTAGCCACCCTCACAGGGCGGCGTGTCGGTCGTGTGGGATTGGCGCTTGCGTGCGCACTCACCGCGCTCGGGGCGAAGGAGATCATGAACGTCTACACCTGGACACTCTTCGGGAGTCACACCCCGGCAGCGTTTCTCCTCACAGCGGGGCGGGCGCTGCCGTATGACATCACCGACGCCGTCGCGAGCTTTCTCTTCGGGCTTGCGTTCGGCCCCGAGCTGGCGCGACTGCTGGGACGCATGCGCGCGCGCATGGACGTCACCTGGAAGGTCCCCACCACGCCGCTGGCGGCGCTCGCGCTGTGCTTGGTCTGTGTGTCCACCGCCCGCGCTGACACCTCCAGGGAGG
>JBOGYB010000383.1:0-2549 GCA_050696555.1 Solirubrobacteraceae bacterium
CTTGCTGCCCGGGACGATCGACGTGGCGTGGGAGCCGGCGCCGGCGCACACGATCGAGCTGCGCGAGCACCGCGTCGAGGCGATTCTCGGCATGCCGGTCCCGCGGGTGCGCCAGGCGGAGATCCTGACGGCGCTCGGTTTCGAGGTGACCGAGGTCTCCGACCCCGAGCCGGCGCTCGAGGTCACCGTGCCGGCGCTGCGGCGCGAGGACGTGACGCGCGAGGCGGACCTGATCGAGGAGGTGGCGCGCATCCACGGGCTGGAGGCGCTCCCGACAACCCTCCCGGCACGGAGGGGCGCCTACGGGCAGCTCTCGCCCGAGCAGCGCCTGCGCCGCCGCGCGGTGGACGCGCTCGTGGGCCGTGGCCTGTACGAGGCGGTCGGCTGGACCTTCGCCCCGCCCGGGCTCTATGACCGCCTGCGCCTCCCCGAGGGGGACGAGCGGCGCCGGGGACCCACGCTCGAGAACCCCCTCTCAGAGGATCAATCGACCCTGCGCACGATGCTACTCGGATCGCTGCTGGACGTCGCCTCACACAACTCGGCGCGCGGGATGGGAGACGTGCGCATCTTCGAGGTTGGGAGTTGCTTCGTGCTCGGGGGCGAGTCGGCGCCCACTGGCGACGGCGACCACGCCACCGCGGCCAAGGGTGCGCGTGCCCTTGGGGATACGGGGGTCGTGGAGCACCGCTCGCTCGGCGTTCTGTTGAGCGGATGCGTCACCTCTCCGACGTGGGACGTTCCGGACCCACCCAAGGCCGACCTGTTCGCCGTCAAGGCGATCCTCGAAGCGCTTGGCGCTGCTCTTCGGGTGAAGGTCGAGTGCCGGGCCACCGATCGGCGATCGGAGGGGTCGCCGATCGGCCGGCAACCCTTCCTGCATCCGGGCCGGGCCGCGACGGTCCTGTGCGAGGGCGAGGAGATCGGCTGGCTTGGCGAGCTGCACCCGCTCGTCGCGCGTGGGTGGGGCATCGAGGGGGCGGCGGCGATGGAGCTCTCGCTCGATCGACTTATCGCGCAGGCTTGTGGCCAAAATCTATATCGAGACGTGATCTCCTACCCGGGCCTACGTCAGGATCTGGCGGTTGTGCTTCCCGACGATGTTCCCGCCGCGCGCGCGACGGAGCTGGTGCGCGCGGCCGCCGGCGATCTGCTCGACGCGGTGGAGGTGTTCGACGTCTACACCGGCGCGCAGGTGGGGGAGGGGAAGCGCTCCCTCGCCCTCTCGCTCTCCTTCCGCGCCCCCGACCGCACTCTCACCGACGCCGACGTCGTGCCGCTGCGCGAGCGGATCGTGCAGGCGCTCGAAGAGCTGGGGGGTGAGTTGCGTGCCTAGCGCCCTTGTCGCCGGCGCGACGGGTTTCGCGGGGGCGCTCGCCGCCGATCTGCTGTGGCGGCACCCCGAGTTCGACCTGCGCACCGTCACCGCCCGTGCGGACGCCGGGAAGCGACTGAATGAGATGTACCCCCGCTACCGCGTGCCGCTCATGCTGGAAGAGCTCGACCTCGACCGCCACTCAAACGTCGATGCGGCGATCGTCGCCTATCCGCATGCCGCGTCCGCGCCGGTCGTCGCCGCGCTGCGTGAGCGCGGCGTGCGCGTGGTGGACCTCTCCGCCGATTTCCGGCTCGGGGAGATCGAGACATACGAGCGCTGGTACGGCCCACACCCGCACCCCGAGTTGTTGGAATACGCCTCCTACGGGCTACCGGAGCTTCACCGCGAGGCGATCGCGGCCGCCGACCTCGTGGCTACCCCCGGCTGCTACCCCACAGCCTCGCTGCTCGGGCTGGCGCCGCTCGCACGCGCCGGGTTGATCTCAGACCTCGTGATCGACGCCAAGCAGGGCCTATCCGGCGCTGGCCGCTCCGCTACCTGGCAGACCCATTTCTCGAACAGTGGCGAGAACATCCTCCCCTACAACATCGTCCACCACCGTCACACCCCGGAGATCGAGGAGCAGCTCGACGAACTCGATCCCCGCCGCCCCGACCTGCGCATCCAGTTCACCCCGCACCTCGTGCCGCTCGACCAGGGTGAGCTGGTCAACTGCTACGTCACCCCCACCCGCCCCGTCGAGCAGGACGAGCTCGACGTCATGTATGAGGACGCCTATGCCGGGGAGCCCTTCGTGGAGATCTCCTCACAGCCCGCGGAGGTCAGGGACGTGCGCGAGACGAACATCTGCCGTCTCCACGTCGCCGCCTCCTCCCACACGGGCAAGATCGTGGTGCTCTCGGCGATCGACAACCTGTGGAAGGGGACCTCCTCGCAGGCCGTGCAGAACCTCAACCTGATGTTCGGCTTCGACGAGACCATGGGGCTCTCGTGAGCGGCGGGACGGAGGTACGCGGCGACCAGTCCGCCGCCGGGCCGCCGCAGCCGTTCTTTCACTCGCGCTGGGTACCCCCACCCGAGCACGTCACAGACCTCGGCCCCGACGCGGGGCTTCCCGCCGGCTTCCGTGCGGCCGGTGTTGCTTGCGGCATCAAGCCCTCGGGCAACCCCGATGTCGGGCTGCTGGTGTGCGACGCCGAGAGCCCGGTGT
>JBOGYB010000384.1:0-2547 GCA_050696555.1 Solirubrobacteraceae bacterium
GGCTTGGCGATGTACACGTAACCGGCTTCGATCAGATCCTGCATCTCGCGGACCAGGAGCGTGAGTACCAGGGTGCGGATGTGAGCACCGTCGACGTCGGCGTCTGTCATCAGGATGACCTTGTGGTAGCGGGCGTTCTCGATGTTGAACTCGTCACGCACCCCGGTCCCGATCGCGGTGATCAGCGCCTGTACCTCGGTGTTCTGAAGCACCTTGTCGATGCGGCTCTTCTCGACGTTGAGGATCTTCCCCCTCAGGGGGAGCACCGCCTGCGTGTTGCGGTCACGCCCCTGCTTGGCCGAGCCACCGGCGGAGTCCCCCTCGACCACGAACAGCTCGGCGAGGCTTGGATCCTTTACCGAGCAGTCGGCGAGCTTACCCGGGAGCGTCGAGTTCTCAAGGGCCGACTTGCGGCGGGTGAGATCGCGCGCCTTGCGCGCCGCGTCGCGGGCGCGCTGGGCCTGGATCGCCTTCATGATCACAGCGCGCGCCTCGCTCGGGTTCTCCTCGAGGAACTCGGCGAGGCCTGAATTGACTATCGACTCCACGAAACCCGCCATGCCGGGGTTGCCGAGCTTGGTCTTGGTCTGACCCTCGAACTGCGGGTCACGCAGCTTGACCGAGATCACAGCGGTGAGACCCTCGCGCACATCCTCCCCGGAGAGGTTGTCCTCTTTCTCCTTCAACAGTCCGTGGTCGCGGGCGTACTTGTTCAGCGTGCGGGTCAGCGCCGAGCGAAAGCCCGACATGTGCGAGCCGCCCTCGCGCGTATTGATGTTGTTGGCAAAGGAGTGGATCGAGTCCTGGTAGGAGGAGTTCCACTGCATCGCCACCTCGACGGCCCCCTCATCGCTCTCCCCGGAGAAGAACACCACCTTGCGGTGCACCGTGTCCTTGTTCTCGTTGAGATAGGACACGAAGTCCTCGATGCCACCCTCGTACTGGAATTCGGCGGAGTGCCCTTCGCCACGCTCATCGGCGATCGAGATCTTCAATCCACGGGTGAGGAAGGCAGTCTCGCGCAGGCGCTCCTCGAGCGTGTGGAAGTCGAAGTCCAGCGTCTCGAAGATGTCGGCGTCAGGCAGGAACACAACGGTCGTGCCGGTGGGGGCCCCGGCGGCGAGCTTTTCGCCGCGCTGGAGCTCCTGTTGGGGCGCGCCGCGTGAGTACTCCTGCGAGAAGATGTGACCGTCGCGGTTGATCTGCACGCGCAAACGCTCCGAGAGGGCGTTGACTACCGACACGCCGACGCCGTGCAGCCCACCCGACACCTTGTAGCCACCGCCGTCGCCGAACTTACCGCCCGAGTGGAGCACGGTGAGCACAACCTCAACGGCAGGGCGTCCCTCCTTCTCGTGCATGGCAACGGGAATTCCCCGGCCGTTGTCGACGACTGTGATCGAGTTATCGGGGTGGATAGTCACCGACACTTCGGTGCAGAAACCGGCGAGGGCCTCGTCGACGGAGTTGTCCACAACCTCGTACACAAGGTGATGAAGTCCCATGACCCCCGTGGAGCCGACGTACATGCCGGGGCGCTTGCGGACAGCCTCCAGGCCCTCCAGCACCGTGATGTCTTGAGCGTCGTAGCTGGCGTCTCCCCCCATCGAGGTATCGGCGACGCCTTTTGCCGCAGCCTTGCTATGCGAACTTGAAGTGTCGGTCGCCAATGATCCTCCGATGACGCGAAAACGCCCCGAAACCCGGGTGTTCTAAACCTCGGTCCGGGGCGGGGAGCTTGTTTGTTCAACGATAGCACAACGACCCCCCGGAACCGGGCCCGAGAAGCACTCGAAATCCCTGCAAACAAGCCAAAATCGGGTGCCTTGGACGGGCCGTGGGAGGGCTGCTTTACGGCTAGGCCCGAGTATCGCTCTGGCGTGGCCTTGACGGTATGTCAGCAGCTCCGACAGCGGAGCTTCTTTATGAGCGTCTCGCCTAGCTCGCGATTCACCCTCTCGACGAGATCCTGGCCCATCAGCTCGAGCTCCGCCGACCACACCGCGTCGCTGCAGGTGACCGTGAGCACTCCGTCGCGCTCGGCTGTGGGGAGTCCCGCCGCTGCGACCTGTGGGCCCACCGCCTGTTCCCATGTCTGCTGAACTTGTGCGAGGGTCGTGGCGGGCGCAAGCGCGGAGGTGAGACCCTCTAGCGCGAGCGAGAAGGGGCGCGGGGCAGGGCGGCTCATGCAGCAAGCGCCTCCTGCAGGATCGCACCCGGCGACACGCGCAGCCGCGTGACCCCTGTATCCCCTGCCCCGGGAACGTACGCCAGGTCGGTGGTCGCTATGACGCTCTGTCCGTGGTCGGAAAGCTCGTGAGCGAGCAGCTCTCGACGTGTCACGTCGAGCTCGCTCATGACGTCGTCGAGCAACATCAGCGGCACATGATCTCGTTCCTGGGCAAGAACACCCCGCTCGGCCAGCAAAAGCGCCAGAAGCGCAAGGCGCTGCTCGCCTTGGGAGCCATAAGAGCGCAACTCACGGCCGTCGCGCAGGATCGCCAGCTCGTCGCGATGAGGACCGTGGGTGGAGAATCCTCGCTCAAG
>JBOGYB010000385.1:0-2546 GCA_050696555.1 Solirubrobacteraceae bacterium
GTGCAGAGTCGTGCTCGACTGTCTCAAGGCCAGGTCGAGTGCTGCCGACTCGTATGCCCACACGCGATATCTGCGCGAGACCTCCCGTTGCGGCTCCTGTGGAAACAGGTCAAGCGACCCCACATGCTCGCAAAACGATCCGATGGTCCAGTTCCCCGCCAGTGGCAGATCCGGTCCCGCCGCCTGCAATATCTCGTGGTCTACGCCGTCGTAGGTGACGTCCTCGCCCAAACCCACCTCGCCGGAGCCTGTCAGGTGAATCACGGTGCTCTTGCGCTCGAACTCGCTTGACACAAGCGCCTGCAACGGCTCAAGCGCGTAGGAGTCGATCCGCAGCGGCAGATCGGCCAGGCGCTCCCAGGTGCTCGGTTGCGTGCTCATGCAGCGGCCCAGCTTACCGTTGGGGGTAGGATCGAGTCGATGCCTCCCCGCCGACTTCGACTCTCCACATAAGCATGGCAAGTCACACCAGGGGTCCACGCGGTCGCTCACGCAAGCCACGCCCCACCGCTCAGGCAAAACCCCGTTCCCGAGCTGAATCGCGCGCGCCGGTGTCTCCGCAGAGGACGTTCGGGGAGCGTCCCGACGCGCCTTGGCACCCGTTGCCGCTATCGGAGATCTTGATCCTCGCCGGTGCCGTGGCGTTCGTTCTCGCGGTCTCCCGTCTGCGTCACGGACCCACGTCGGGTGGGCCATTGCTGCTCGCCGGTATCGCGGCTGTGTCGCTCGGCACCGTGGAGGTCACCTGGCGCGAGCACTCAAGCGGCTTTCGCTCGCACACTCTCTTGCTGGCGCTGCTCCCCGTGATCGTCCTGCACTCCGCCGTCGTGCTGGGGTGGGCATTCGTAGCGAAACCGTCTCAGGTTGTGAACGTGGGCATGTTCGCGGTGGACATAGCCCTGTTCGTGTTCCTCTTCAGGTTGCTTCGCGCCCGCTTCCTTGACGCCCGCGCCCGCGCCTCTGTCAGAGGCTGAGCGACGCCAACGGGCGCTCGCTCTCGTTGCCGCTCTCGCCTCTTGTCTCACCGCTCACCCCGAGGTGCTCGAGACGGGCGATCTCGCGCTCCCCTTCGGTCCTCGCCGGATCTCCCTCTGGGAGCTCCGCGATCAAATGCGCGATGCGGTTGCGCAGCTGCAACGCGAAGTGGGGGGTCGATGCACCCATAAGCTCGCGCACATCCTCCACGCTCACCTCACCGACACGCCCTCTCTGCAATCGGCTCGGCTTCTCTGCCTGGCTCATCACGGTCCCGTCGATTCGCCGCCCGCCGCCTGGGAGGCGGGCGTAGGTTCGGTTGCTTCCCTGGACGATATCTCGAGCGTTGCGTCGATTCGTGCTTGAGTCGCGGCGGTTATCGCACTCTCGTCACCCATCACCCAGCCGTGATTGTAAACACCATGCACCGGTCCCGATGGCGGTGTCCCGGGTTGCAGGTCTGCGAGATAAGACCCCAACGCCGATCCCAGCCGCGCTGGGCCTTCGAGTAGTAGAAGCGGTGCGTAGTCTCCGGTTGCCGCCAGCGGGGCGGCGGCGGGACCGTCAAGTGGACGGTGTGAGTTGGCGAACACCAGTCCGTGTCCCGGTTCCACGACTCCCCAACCGAACACCCCGTTGCTGAAGCGTGCCACCGCCACCGCGTTGCTCGAGGGGTCAGGCCCCTGAATGCGGGTCGCTTTGCCGAGGCCTTCCAGTTCTCTCATAGTCGTTTCGCTCACCACGCTGCTCGGTCCCACCACGTACATCGATGGTTTTCCCAGTCTTTGGAGCTCGTTCGCGGTTGCTTTCGGAACTTTCGACCGTCGTACGAACAGGATCGGCGCACCTGTTTGCGCTGCCAATCCAGCCGCCGGTGAGGTCATCGCGGGAGCACCATCGGAGGCTGTCACTATCACCCCCCGGGGAGTGCGTTTGCGCAGACTGCTCGCAAGCTGCTCTACCGCCACGGCCAACGCCGCCGAGTCGCCCCCGGTCACCGTTCGCGCTACATAACCGGCCGGTGCTGTCGTCTGGCCAACTCCCACCACCTGGGCTCCTTCGAGGGCGCCCGCCCCGGTCGGGTGCATCGCTCCAAGCGCCTTGACTGACGCTCCGGGGAGCGCGCCTCCTTCGCTGAACAACAGCGGCGCATGCAGTGGGCGCCCCGCCAGCGTCGATGCCGCCAGCGCCGCCGGCCAGTTGCCCTCGTCCACAAGCACCACCGCCCGGGGACGGGTGGCAGGCGTCAGTCCCGGGTACACAGCCACCGCCACGGCTGCCGCGTCCACGATGCTCGTCGCCCCCCCGAGCCGGGTGGTGTTCTTCGTGGAAATACCCCCGGCGCCGTGCTCTCCCACCGCGGCGACCGCTCCTTTCGAGCCTTCGGAGGTGTGCGTGGGGAGCCCCTTACCGCAGCCGTACACGGCTGTGCACGCGATCGCGATCGTCGCGGCGACGCCTCGAGGGGGTATTCGCATCCTCGCCACGCTACCCACCCACCCCGACGACTGCTCGAAAAGAGCCGTATTTACGGGAAAGAGCGGTCCATCCGCAGGGGAACAGGCTATGCG
>JBOGYB010000386.1:0-2543 GCA_050696555.1 Solirubrobacteraceae bacterium
ACACCGAGAGGCTGTTTATACCTGGACCCGGAGAATTCGCGTCGAAGGTAACAGGCAGGCTGGTGTGCAACTGGTTCAGCGCTCCGCCACCACTGACCGTCACCTGCTGTGCGGCATTGCCGGAGGCGCCGCCTTCGATGCTAATGCGTATCGCGATCACCGCTTGGCGCGCCGGTGGGATCGACCCGAGTTCGCACGTGACCGTCTGTGACCCTTCACAGCTGACGCTTACTTCGCCCTCCAAGGATTCACTGTTCGTGGCAACAAGACCGGGGGGCAGCACGTCAGTCAAAGTGGCTTGGCTCGTTTCGACGTTACCGACGTTATACACATAGAGCTTCAGCACCCCTTCGCCGCCCGGCGGAAGGGTCGTCGGCACGGTCCTGCCAACGACTCCGAAACCTGGACCGTTTGTGGCGGCAAACGACATCGAGCAGACGCCAAGCAACATCAGCGCGCACGTTATGAATCCGAGCAGTCCCCCCGTGTTCAGCTTGCGCATGATCACTTCCCCCTCTTGGTCGCATGCTTGGCGTGCTTGCTCTGCTTGCCACCGAATCGCTTGCGCGCCTGCCTCTCGCATCGCCGCTTTCGCGATCCGTGCTTCTTTTGGCACTGCGCAAGCGCACGATTTAGCTGTTGAGTACGGGTGAGTCGCCTTTGAGTCGCTTTTTGAGCCGAGGTTGCAGGAGCGGGGAAGTTTCCGATACCCGCAAAGGTCTCAGTCGCGGGAGCGGCAAACCGGGTCGGCGGCGCCGGCGGGCCCTGACAGCCCGTTCCCGAGCATTCCGGTGGAGCCGACGGCTTCACGCCGTCCACGCGAGCGTCATAGAGATCGGAGAATTCGTTTTCGTCCTGCGGAAGCAGACGTTGACGAGTGACAACGAACGCGTCGTCGCCGCTAGCGCTGGCGTCGACGAAGAACGCCTTACCTTCATTCAGTCCGTCGGACAGCAAATATACGCAGCCAGCCGATTGATGGCATTCACCGCTTCCGTTGCGCTCCCACTCGTATACGTCCTGTGTGCCATTGACATCCTGCGGAACGAGCGACTCTTCGCTGTCGAAGAACACCCGATTCCCGTCGTCGGATATCACGCGATAGTGGTAGAGCAGGCTATAGTCGATACTCTCATTCCCACCGGACGCCTGCGCCGTGCAGGAGGCGCAGTAGATACTGTCATCGTGCGCATCGAACACATAGATCTCATCGGAGCCTTCATCCGGATAGGGATTGCCGGTTAGGTTCTCATGGGCGGCGAACTCCAGTGACTGCCCATCCGCTGTGAGCAGCGACGTGCGCGCGCCAGTTTCCAACTGCCAGTCTGAGCGGTCGGACGGGGAAAGCGCGCCGATGAACAATGTGTGCGAAACACCACTACCGTCGGTCTCGATCAAGTAGAGGTTGTTCGCGCCTTCGACAGGATACTGCCCGGCGAAGTTCGCATTACCAGACAATGATTCATGCGAGACGAAATACACGAACGAGCCGTCTTCCCCATTTTCGTTGACGCCCACGACACCCTGCACGCCGCCGCTCGCGCCCGCCAGTTCGCTGCGCGATTCGTCTTCCACGTCAAAGCGCAGCAGCCTGCCCGCTTCCGTATAGAACGCAAACCTGCCATCCGAGCTCGCGGTCCAGAAGGTAGCCGGGCCGGCCGACACCTGAACAGTCCGCAAACCGTCCTCACGGACATAAATCGCCTTTGGACGCAACCATACTTCTCCCCCGTTTGGATAATGTTCAAGCGCTGTCCAGAAGATCCGCGATCCGTCACTCGAGATTACATGACTCAAGCTCAGCCCGTTCGGACCACTAGGAGTCGAGGGCAGCATGCCTCCGTACGTGGCATCCGGCACGACCTTGTCGGCGGCTGACACGTTCACCAGACTCACGGAGCCATTTTCGGATGCATACAGCTCATTACGGTTGTCGGCCGCATTAAGTACAGCCGCTTCTTCTGTACGGCCTTCTTCACTCAATTCGTGTGCTCGGGCGAGCATTTCGACTTCGCCCTTCACGTCGCTAGCCAGTTCTTCTTCCAGGATGCCATGGCCTTCGAGCAGGTCGTCGTTGGCCTCGAAAAGCCGCCGAGCCATGCCAGTGGACGCTCCGGCATAGATCGGGCTGTGTTCGGTGGCTTCGTGGAGTTCACCAGACCCAAAAGCACCCCTTGCTTCTGTCTCTACGCTTCTATAAGGTGGCTCAACGGTGAACAGCGGTCGATACTGGCTTCCTGTGAGCATGTGGGCAAACAGATCCGTGTATCCCGTTCCGGGCGGGGGTTCAACCAACGATTCAGTGACCGAAAATGGGGGCTCAACGGCAGCCGCGATAATCCCAGTCGAGAGATCAGGCGAAAATGCTTGATACTGGGTCGACAGCAGCGATCCCGCCGGTGTGATGTCCTGAGTACTCCAGCCACCCTGTGGTGAACGGGCCGCGATAAACTCGTTGCCCGTGTTCCCAATGCCCGTTGACCCGGTGCCGCCAACTGTGGGCCACGCTACGTACGCAATGGAATTGCCATCTAGCCCAGCTA
>JBOGYB010000387.1:0-2526 GCA_050696555.1 Solirubrobacteraceae bacterium
CCTGTGGTCATGCCTCCCTCTAGCCCCCCCGCGCGGTTGGTCTCACGGTAATACCCCCGCTCATCTGAGTAGAAGATCTCGTCGTGCGCTTGCGAGCCGGGGACCCCGGCGATGTGAAAGCCATCCCCGATCGACACCCCCTTCATCGCCTGGATCGAGAGGATCCCCATCGCCAGACGCCCATCTAGACGCTCCTCCCAGGAGATATGCGAGCCCAGGCCGGGCACCACCCCGAACGCCTGCACCTCGAACACTCCCCCGAGCGACTCGTTGGTCTTGCGCAAGGCGTTGATCTCCGCCACCATCGCCTGCCCCACCTCGGCGTCAAGGCAGCGCACCGGTGAGGCGTCAACCTCGTCGAAGTCTTTGACGGTAAGCGCTCCCTCTCGCTCTGGAACGCTCACGGATGCGATCTGAAGCACGTGCGAGCGCACCTGCACCCCCACCGCCGCCAGGAACGCCTTGCAGAGCGCTCCCCCCGCCACCCTCGCCGCCGTCTCACGCGCGGAGGCTCGCTCGAGGATGTTGCGCACGTCGGTCTGCTTGTACTTCTGCGTCCCCACCAAATCTGCGTGACCCGGTCGCGGGAGGTGCACCTCGGCGACATCCCCCTCCACCGGCCACGGCGACATGCGCTCTTCCCAGTTTTTGAAGTCGCGGTTCTCCACCTGCAAGGCCACCGGCCCACCTAGCGTCAGGCCATGACGTACTCCGCCGGTCACCTCGGCGGCGTCCTTCTCGATCTTCATCCTCCCACCGCGACCGTGCCCCATTTGACGGCGCGCCATGTCCTCGTTGAGATCCTCTGGGTGCAGCTCGATGCCGGCCGGCAAGCCCTCGACTAGGCACGTCAGGCCGGGGCCATGGGACTCGCCGGCGGTTATCAGGCGGATAGTCATCACCGCCAGAGCCTAGCTATCGCGGTGGCGCTCAGTATTGCCCGGCGACGACTATGGTCTGCTTGTCGCCGCTGCGGTCCAGCAGCGTGAGACGAATCGTGAGCGTCAGATGATGCAGCCGCTTGATCTTCGCGCCCACCTTCTTGGAAAGACGCAGGTGCAGCTGCGTCGTTCCACTGATTATACCTTTCACGGTTCCTACGCCGATCACGACCGAGTTGCCGCGCCCGGCGGCTATGTGCGCTCGCTTCGCCTCACCCCGTGCGATCGAGATCGACGCGATCCCGTCGGCAACCTCGTTGGCGGTCACCTTGAGCGACACGCCATGACGGAGCAAGGACTTCAGGCCTTGTGGCAGCAGTTGGAGCTTCACGTGCAGCCCGGGCGACGCCCCTTTCCCACCAGTGCCCGGAGGTGTCACCACCTGGCCGGTGGGACCGAGCACGCTGATCGTCTGCGCGACGCTCCTCACGTCGCCCCCACGATCAGTCAAGGTCAACTTCACCGTGTAGGTGCCGCCTTTGGCGTAGGAGTGCCCAACGCTTGGCCCGACTGCGGTCGTGCCGTCGCCAAAGTCCCAGACGTAGCCCGTGCGCGGCACAATCAGCGTCGCTGCGCTCGTGGAGCCGTCGAACTCGACCACGTCGCCCTGGTTGATCGCGCTCGGGACGACGAAAGTCGGTTCGAGGATGACATCAGGCGTACACTCCAATGCGTTCGGATCCAGCTCGATAACACCTGCGTTGTTGAACTCGCGTTGCAACACGTATGAGCTCTGGCTGCTCGTACCGACGGTGACGGTGTCAAAACTCGGACCGAGTGGCTTGCAGCCTCTGTTGTCGTTGATCTCAGAGCCGTCGAGGGCCGACCAACCATTGAGTTCGGGGTCTGTGATCGTGGCGATCTGCCCCTGGCTGAGCGGACCGACGAGCCGAGTGCCAAGTTCGACAGCCAACGCGTGCGCATTGACGGTTTCCGGGATTTCGGGCAATCCAGGCTCATCGCACTTCGGTGTTTTTTCAACTTTGGCCAACGCGGTCCAGGGCTGCACGACATAGGGCACCAGAGCGCCGCCGACGCTCACCTGCGAGTGATAGCTGCAGAACTCGGCCGACGCGGTGCTTTCGGTCGCGGCCGAGCAGAGTTTGCCGGCTTGGTCGATGCAGACCTCCACGCCTGGTGGCGTCAACAGCACGAGGATCGGCGTGTAACCAGGCTCGGTGTGACCGAGAATGCCCGTCTCGGCAATCATCGTCGCCAGCTCATCCTTGATTTGCGCATCGGTCAGACAGTCGTAGTTTGATCCCCTCGCGAAGACCGTGTCAGTGGTGCCGCTGACGGCACAGCCGCTTGACGGATAGTTGTGACCTGTGCCAGGCCCGACAAAATCGCACGCCGAGCCTCCAGGGACCCCGAAATCTGTGCACGCGCCGCCGTAGCGCGACTCGTTCGCCGCACGGCCGCTACCGTCCGTGTACTGACCGGTCACGGCATAGGGCGAGGTGAGCGTGCCGCTGCCGTCCGCGATGTCCCGGAGGAACTGCTCGACGAATTCCTTGGTTGTCGCGAAGTAGCTGCGAACGGGATCCCAGGTCAGCGCGAAGGTCTCGTTGGCGTGCACCACTCC
>JBOGYB010000388.1:0-2518 GCA_050696555.1 Solirubrobacteraceae bacterium
GTGTAAATGTGGGTTATGCGCAGTTTCTGGGGATACAGAGCCGTGTCCTGTGACAAGGCTGTGGGAAGAGCTGCAAAAGTGTCTCAAGAAGGTCGGTCATCAGTGGCGGTGGAGAGTTGCTTTCGAAGCTCTTCAACGACAGACCGTCGATCGGCTTCGGTTGAGATGCGCTGTTGGGTGCGCCGCCATGCATGGAGGACTGTGGTGTGGTCACGTCCCCCAAACTCACGTCCTATGGCAGGCAGAGACTCCTCGGTGAGCTCACGAGCGAGATACATCGCCACCTGGCGGGCCCATGCGACGCTTGCCGTCCGTGAGTGAGACGTCAACTCCTCGTCGCTTACTCCGAAGCGCTTGCAGGCGGCTGCCTTGATATCGCTGACCGACCTCTCGCGGACGGCCGGCTTGGGGTAGAGGCTGTCGAGCACATCGGTGGCGAGCTCTGGGTTGAGTGGTCGTCCTGTGAGTGAGCTGTAGGCAACAACGCGAATCAAAGCCCCCTCGAGCGCTCGCACGTCCGTGTCGATTCGCTTTGCGATCGTCTCCAGAGCGAGTGTGTCGGCCTGCTCTATACCGTCGTGTTGGGCCCGCTTGCGTAGGATCGCGAGTCTGGTGGGAAAGTCAGGGGGACGGACGTCAGCGACGAGGCCGGACTGGAAGCGCTCCCGCAGCCTATCTTCGAGCGCTTGCAGATCCTTTGGTGGTCGGTCGGAGGTGAGCACTATCTGACTTCCGGCTTCATAGAGGGAGTTGAAGGTGTGGAAGAACTCCTCCTCGGTCTTTGTCTTGCGCTCCAGGAACTGAACGTCGTCTATCAAGAGCACATCCACGTGGCGGAAGCTGGACTTGAATGCCTCGAGCCGACCGCTGCCGAGGGCCTTGAGGAATTCGTTTGTGAACGACTCCCCGGTTGTACTTCGTACGTAGAGACCCGGGCTATATGTGGCGATGAACATCTCGATCGAGCGCAACAGATGAGTCTTGCCTACGCCCGGCGGGCCGCAGATGAAGAGGGGGTTGTATGCCTGTGCGGGCAGCTCGCTGACCGTCAAGGCGGCGGCGTGCGCGAGACGGTTGGAGTCGCCGATCACAAACTGGTCGAACGTGAGCTTGGGGTTTCCACAGGCGAGGTCGGCCTGTTGGGAGTCTGTGGACTGGCCTGTGGGTAGTGCTGCCCCAGCCGGTTTGCGCGCGCGCTTGGGTTTCCCCGCGGCGATGATGTCGATCGTCACATCCGGACCCAGTACCGCGGCGGCGGAGGCTTGCAGCACGCGCCCGAAGCGCTCCCTCACCCAACCGCAGGTCTTGGCGGGAGCCTCGACTATGAGGCTATCCGGGGTGAGATCTACTGCCCTGAGCGGGTCTAGCCAGATGCGGTAGACCGGCTCGTCGATCGTGGCCGAGAGCTCAGTCTTCACTTGTGACCCGATGTGCTCGAGCTCTTGGCCCACGGCAGCGTTGACCTGCTCCTTGCTGGAGAAAGCGGCGTAATCATTCGTTTGGGGCCCTTGGCGGGCCCGGTCAACCGAATATATCCGAGCTCGCTCGCTCGCGTCCCCGTCGCCCACCGCGTCGCCGCAAATGGCGAGAAATTCCGTCGCGACAGGGTAGCTCTCGCGCTCGAGCCAAAGCCCGGTGAGGTGTGACCTCTATACTTCACCGCTCGGCGGAAGCCGGTCTGCCGCGGCAGGTGTGTCTGCTCGCGGTTTCGGCAGGACTACGAGCGCGGTCGGAGAACATCATCATGAAGCGCACTTATCAGCCCAAGAAACGCAAGCGCGCCCGTGCACACGGGTTTCGCGCCCGCATGCGCACGCGCGCGGGAAGGCTCACGCTCAAGCGCCGGCGCGACAAGGAACGCAAGCGCCTGTCGGTCTAGTGTCTCGGCCGCGATGATGCCGCGAACAGGTCGCCGTGGCCACCGCCTATCGCGCAGTGCCGAGTTTGAGCGTGTCTACAGACAAGGCCGCTCCGTCTCCAACCGTCATCTCGTGCTGTACTCGTTCCCTAACGAGGCCGTCGAGCGACCCCGGTTGGGCCTGTCGGTGTCGCGCAAGGTAGGAGGCGCCGTGGCGCGTAACCACGTTAAGCGCTTGCTGCGTGAAGCCTTCGATGGTGTCGAGGGGGACGTGAGCGCCGGACACGACGTCGTGGTGGTCGCACGTCCCGAGGCCCGTGAATTGGCCGAGCGCGATGGACTGGTGGGGATCGAGCAGGCGCTGCGCGACCTGCTTGGCCGCGCCGGACTCAGCGCCGGGCACGCGGGTTCTGAGGAGCCCTCATGAAGGCGCCGATCGCGCGGGACCCCTCGACAAACGTGCCTCTCTCTCGCGCTATACGAGCCGTAGTGCTCGCTCCAATCGCCTTCTATCAGCGCCTCATCTCCCCTGCGCTCCCCCGACGCTGCAAGTATGAGCCAACCTGCTCGCGCTATGCGGTACAGGCGGTCGGCGAGTACGGCATACTTCGGGGTCTCGTTCTTGCTGTGTGGCGCTTGTTCAGGTGCAATGCGTGGAGC
>JBOGYB010000389.1:0-2507 GCA_050696555.1 Solirubrobacteraceae bacterium
CCTCAGCAGGACGCACCGGGGCGGTAGTCACTCCTTCGGCGTACTGGGTGTTGAACATCACCGACGTCGTCAGGAGGTTCGGATGCCCACCGGCCTGCGAAACCGGCGAGCCCGCGAAATCAGTCGCGCGCACTGAGAAATCGGCGATCACACCCGGACCAGGACCAGTCTCGCCCGCTTCGCGCGCACGAATACTATCTTGCGCGCTCACAACGGGGGCCCCGCCCCCACTGACCGTCGCACTGTTGGGCAACGTTGACCCGGGAGTAACCGTGCCCGTCTCTTCGAATTTGACGTACTTGGCTTCAAGCCCGCCCGGAGCGACCTGTTCGCCCAACGGACACACCACTTCACGGGTACCTTCACCAGCGCAACCTTCGGCCCCGGCTTCGTTGGCGATGAGACCTTCCGGCAGAACATCGCGCATCACCGCTCCAGGTTCACTGGCCCTGCCGCCCGTGTTCTCGACTATCACGATGAACCGGCCTTGATGCCCAACGCCCACCGGCAGCACGGAGGGCACACCCGCGATCGACACACCCCACGCCGGGACAGACACAACAGCCGCCGAAGCGGACCCAACCAAAACCATGAAGAGGAGGACCGTCGTGCTCGCCAGCACCGCGAGGGCACGTGTGCGTGCGTTGGTTGGGATGCGATGCACGACCATTGGGCGGGACAGCCGGGTCTCGGTCGGTGTGTGCGTGCTCATGCGTTCCTCCCACCGCGGCGTGCGGTCCTAGATTTGTATCTCCTGCGCGCCTGCGCTTCACAAGAACGCCTATGACGCACAGAACCCCTCCTACAAGCCCTCAACGCCTTCGCGAGCTTCACCGCCCGCGCACTACGCGGAGATGGCTTACCACCCCTCACCACGACCGCCGGTAGTGGCGCCAGATTGCCGGTACCTGACAGCGCCGTACTGCCCGGGAGCGCCAACGCCGGCGGCGGCCCGAACGGAGCTTCACAATCACCCGCTTCACAGGACGCACCCTGCGACACCGGAGCGAACCCACCCTCTACACGAGCGTCATAAGTATCAAACTGGCCTCCATCAAGATCGCTCGCGAGCAACGGATCACCCGTCCTGAACAGCACATTATCCCCAGTCGCGTCGATACCCTGGAACTGCACCCCAAACTGTCCTTTGTAACTGTAAGTATCCTGCCCATCGGAGACCAAGTGGACGCTGCCTTCAGACAGCGCTCCCGCCGTCCGGAACTCGTACAAGCTCTTGCTCGGAAACAGCGTTGCCGCCAACGGCGACGTCGCGCGAACGCTCAACCGACCCGCCGACGTGAAGGCGACGACATGCCCATCGGCAGAGATGTTCAGGCGACTGCTAGTTATATGGAAATTGACTTCGCTCCCATATATAACCGAACGGTTTCCAAGTTCTAGTACCGAGGACTGTCCGATACTGACGGCGTTGCCGTCTTCGTTGAAGCCGTCTTCGCCTTTGGTGATCCTCACGAGTTCCGCTGCTTCGCCGTCTTTGCCGCCTTCGCCTTCCCCTGGAGCCCTGTACTCGAACAGTTGAACCTTCGTAGAAGTGTCATCGGCGAGCGTCGTCAACCCCGGCTTGGAGCTCGCAAAGACCAGGAACCGCCCGCCCGGACCGGTGATCTGCACAGACCGCGTAAACGGCCTCAACCAATCTTCTTTATCAGCCAAGCCCAATGTAGCTACGAACACTGTCTTTTCTGTCTTAGCGTCATAGACATACATGTTTGGTTGTCCTTCTTCCGGTAGCGCGCCGTACACGTTCGCTCCGGCTGATTCGATCGCGACGCGGGAGACGTAATAGACACGTGACCCGTCCTCCGCGATACGGGCGACACCCATCACTTCACCTGCTTGCGAGACGACCTTCAAGCGGCTGCCTACGGTCTTAGAAAAATCGTACAGGTAAAGATTGCAGCCGCTACCCTCCGGGGGACCCGCTACTTTTTCCGAGACTTCCGCACAGCCATTTTCGCTGTTCGCGTCACCACTCGCGGTTCCGTCGACCGCTTCATCGGTCAGCTTTTGTGTACTGGTGAAATAAGCGAAGTGCCCATCTTCGGACGCACCCTCAAAATTCTTTCCGGATTCAGGCCCGCATCCGGTAGTGCACTCGCTTTCCGACACGTCGACCGTTTCAGCCGGACCGCTTGCGTTCACCGCGCCGTGCTTGCGCGCATACACTTCCGCAGTCGCCGGTCCGGGACTGCACGCTTTCACCGTGAAGAAGACGGTTTCCCCATCGCTCGATAGCGCGTTAAAACTCGAACCAATGCTACCGGCGCCCATTACCGTGCCACACTTACCGATCAGTTCTCTGCTGCCCCTCTGCCCGACAACACCTACCAGCGTCGGTTCGGTGTTGCCAGTACCACTGTATTCATAAAGCGAGGTACGCCCCGGATCGCCTAGTCCTTCCGTTTCGTCAAAGGACCACTTGCCTGCTGCGAATTCAGCCTGCATCAGTATGTGCCCATAGTCGACTGTTGCGGCCCGTACAGTAT
>JBOGYB010000390.1:0-2494 GCA_050696555.1 Solirubrobacteraceae bacterium
ACGTTCTTCGTGATGGCCCCCGAGCACCCCGATGTGCTGCGGCTGGTCGAGGGTACCCCGCAAGAGCAGGTGGTGCGCGACTACGTCAACCATGCCCTCACCGAGTCGGGCGAGGAACGCGGGTCGCTTGAGAAGCAGAAGACCGGGGTGGCGCTCGGACGCACGGTGGTGAACCCCGTCAACGGCGAGGCGATCCCTATGTACGTCGCCGATTACGTGCTCATGGAGTACGGCACCGGCGCCATCATGGCGGTCCCCGGCCACGACGAGCGCGACTACGCCTTCGCGCGTGCCTACGACCTGCCGATCCGCCGCGTGATTGAAGGTGTGCCCGAGGATGGGGGAGATACCCTTTCGGGCGCCCCCCATGACGGGGGGCAGGCAGGCGACTCGGGATTGCCTTACCTGGGTGACGGGAGGCTCGTAAACTCGCATCCCGACTTCGACGGGATGGGCAACCGTGAGGCGCTGCGTGCGATCGTGCAATGGCTCGACCGCGATGGCAAGGGGCACGCCTCGGTCAACTACCGCCTGCGCGACTGGCTGGTCTCCCGCCAGCGCTACTGGGGGTGTCCCATCCCGATCGTCTACTGCGACTCCTGCGGTATGCAACCGGTCCCCACAGACCAGCTTCCGGTGGTACTCCCCGACGTCGAGGACTATGCCCCCCAGGGCCGCTCGCCGCTCGCTGCCGCGGAGGATTGGGTGGCGACCGAATGTCCCACGTGCGGTGGAGATGCGCGGCGCGAGACCGACACGATGGACACGTTCGTCGATTCCTCATGGTATTTCCTGCGCTACTGCGACGCCCGCAACGATCAAGCCGCCTGGGACCCGGCCGCATTGCGCCAATGGATGCCGGTGGACCAGTACATCGGGGGGGTGGAGCACGCGATCCTCCACCTCATGTACGCCCGTTTCTTCTGCAAGGCGCTTGCCGACCTGGGCCACCTCGATTTCCAGGAGCCCTTCAGTGCGCTGTTCACGCAAGGGATGGTCACCAAGGATGGCGCGAAGATGAGCAAGTCGAAGGGTAACGTCGTCTCTCCCTCCTCCATCGTGGAGCGCTACGGCGCAGATACCGCCCGCTGCTACATACTTTTCATCGGCCCCCCCGACCAGGACGCCGACTGGTCGGATGAGGGCATGGAGGGGGTCCACCGCTTCCTCGCGCGTCTGTGGCGCCTTGCCTCGGAGACGGCAGAACGCGGCAAGGCGGAGCCGCTGCCGTCCGTCGATGAGTTCGGCGGCGCCGGTGCCCTTGACAACGAGGATCTCGAGCTCGCGCGTAAGGCGCATTGGGCGATCGAGAAGGTCTCCGAGGATATGCGCCGCTTCGCCTTCAACACATGCATAGCGGCTGTGATGGAGCTGCTAAACGACTGCTCCCGCCTACGCGAGCAAGTGCACATCGACACGTTGCGCTTCGGCCTTGCCACGGCCGCGTCGCTGCTGTTCCCGTTCGCCCCCCACCTCTCCTCAGAGGTCTATGAGATGCTCACGGGCGATCGCATCTGGGAGCAACCGTGGCCGCTCGCTGACCCCGAGATGCTGGAGCGCGACTCTTACGAGCTGGTTTGCCAGATCAACGGCAAGCTCCGCGACCGCGTGCAGGCCCCCTCCGACGCTACCCCAGAGCAGCTAAAGGCGCTTTGCCTCGCAGCCCCCAATGTGCAGACGCACCTCGACGGCCATGAGATCGTCAAGGAGATCGTCGTTCCGGGGCGGCTTGTAAACCTCGTCGTACGCTGATCTATATTCGAAAGATAAGACCAGTACTGACTGGTAGATTATTTTTGACTACGGTTAACATCTAGCCTAGCCTTTGCCGAGCCTTGATTTTTCGGGCCTACTTTCGATGTGAAATGAGGACTCTGCAATGGGCACACAAGAAGGCAATTCGGAAGGCGTTAAGCCGGAGGGTTTTGGACCGGCGAAGAAGTACGAACGTCACGGGAGCGCTCAACGCAAAAGCGGCTGGCAAGAGCGCGACTCGGTCGAGCGGTTGGAGACCCCAGAAGGCTCTCATAGGGCGCCACTTGCTCCCGAGGGCAGCATTCCTCGCGCCACGCTGGCTGGGAGGCTATACAAGCGTGTAGCTGACCAGAAGGAGGGCTGATCAAAATGCAGCTCTGCTTCGAGAACAACCATTCTTCGCGGCTTTGGGTGGCGGTGATGTGGTACGACCCCAGCGGTTGTGGCGACTCCGGCAACTGGGCAACCCGAGGTTGGTGGGGCGTTGACCCGGGAGAGACCGTACACACAAATGTTTGGACCGCCAATCGCTACTTCTATTTCTACGCGGAGGCCGATGATGGCACAGTGTGGGCGGGACCGTATGGACCGGCCTATTGCACCTCCCAAGCGTTTGATAGCTGTGTAGACATCGCTAGCACCGGTGATGATCTCGCGCTCGGTATGCAAGAGATGGACGCCGGGTTGTGGCACTGGGCGTACATCACGTACACCGTCAACCTGGACTGACCACACCATC
>JBOGYB010000391.1:0-2485 GCA_050696555.1 Solirubrobacteraceae bacterium
CGGGTACGCCGAGCGAGATCCCGGTGGGGTGCGGGGGCTCGTGCTCGTGGATGCCGCGGCCGGTGACTGCGCGCGCCACGACAACGCTTTCAAGCGGATTCAGGCACGCTTCATCAAACTGATGGAGCTGCCCGGGATAGCGCAGGTCGCCGATGTCACTTTCTCTCAGCTTGTACGGACGGCCTCCGCGGAGCCCGAGGAGAGCGAAGCGTTCTCGCCCGCGCCGGTCAACCCGAAGCACCGCCACCGTGTGCTCGCCATCAACCTCAAGCACGGCAACCTGGAGGCCTACTCGGGCGAGGTCTTGGCCGCCAATAAAGAAATCGAAGGTGTTAATCGAGGGCTTGGGGGCCTGCACGTACCCACGGTTGTGATCCAGGGAGAACAGGACAAGCTCGTCAAGCCGCAGTGCGGGCGCAGTATCGCGGCTACGGTTCCCGGCGCCAAGCTGCAGATGGTGCCGGGTGGACACATGGCGCCGTACACGCACCCGACCGTGGTGGCCGCGGCGGTGAGCTCGCTGGCGCACTAGATCTAACGTGTCGGGCGAGTGTGTGCGATTTCCGTCCAGTTGGGCGTGAGCAGAGGGTCTGAGCCTCCCGATTCGATAGGTCGATAGCCACCGATGAACAGCTCGGTGATGCTGCTGCCGTGGATTGCCGCTCCCATTGCCGACGGGGCGCCGAGCGCGAGGAGGATGTTGTCGCGATGACCCCAGCAATCCGCATCTCCCCGGTGTCGGCAGGAGATGTTCCCGGAGCCGACTCCGTCGTCGTACATCCACACGAAGTCGTCGAACAGTGGTGATCGTGAACCCCCGGCCCAGTTGCTTGCCCAGGCATATGCGCCGGGACCGAAGGGATCGTCTTCGCGTATGGCCCCTTCGCGAGCGGCGTCGTCGAGCGCGCGTGTGAGCCCGAGCACCGGGGGCAGACCGCGGTCAACGCGCTCCAGGTCGGTGACGGCGAGCAACCGCTCGGGTACCGACAGCGACTTGTAGTCACCTGGCAGCACCATCGGCGTCAGGCCTTCACCGCGGCGGGCGCGGCCGATGTCGGCGAGGGCGTGAGCATCGCAAGCGTGGGGGGAGCCCCTGGACGATAGGCATGCGACCAATGTCGCTCGGCTGGGTGGCCGGTTGTGCGAAGGGTTGCGTGCCTTGGCGCCCAGTGCCGTCACGGCGGTAGCGGCGCATGTCATCACGCAAAGCAAGAGGGTGGTGGTGAGTAGGCGACAGCGCACGTCACCAACCATACCGACATGACAAAAGCGCCTGGGCTCTATAGAGTCCATCAGCAGGAACTGATTCTTTGATAAGGATTCGACGATTTAAAGGCGGTGTGCTCTCTCGATGAGCCGTTTGATCGAGGTGCCTCTATCGACGGGCGGATCGATCACCGTGGAGGTGGACGAACCCACGGCCGGGCGCACGATGCGTGGCGGCGAGCGAGGGGTCGAGCTGGTCGAGCGAGGCGGTCGCACGCTGGAGGAGAGTCTTGGGACGATTGCACCGGCGCTGCGGGAGGTGCTCGACCGGTTGCGAGGAGTCTCCACCGAGTTGAGCCAGATCGAGGTTGAGCTTGGCTTGAAGCTCACCGGCGAGGCGGGCATGGTTGTCGCGAAGGCCGGCGCGGAGGCAAACTTTCGCGTGCTCGTGCGTTGGCAGCGCCCGGATGGCGGTGATGGGCAGTGATCGGCTACCGCACGCTTGGCATTCGTATCGAGGCGCTCTACGGGGATCGTTACAGGGCGATCGTGCAGGGACTCGGGGACGGGCATGCTGAGTTCGAGCTGAGCTTCGACGACCGCGAGCTCGACGCGTTGGCTGATGCCGTCAGTCGCCCGCGCTCCAGGCGACGGCGGATCGAAACGGATGGCTCGGCACGTGCTCGTGCGTTCGGGCAGCAGCTCTTTGACATGGTCTTCAACGCCAGCGCGCGCGACGTGCTACGCGACTCGCTGTCGCAGGCGCGCAACGAGGATCACGGTCTGCGCATGATGCTTCAGGTCGACGGGGCGGGGCGGTTGCGCAACGTCCCCTGGGAGTTGCTCTGGAACGCGCCGGGCTTCGTCTCCCTATCGGCCTACACGCCGATCGTTCGCTACGCGAAAGCTCCGGCGCGACCGCAACCGCTCGGTTTGAGCCCGCCGCTGCGCATCCTCGGGATGGTGAGCAGCCCTAGCGACATGCCCGCGCTCGACGCCGACCGTGAGCGTGACCAACTGACTGAGGGTTGCCGTGCTCTCGTCGATCGGGGCCTGTTGCAAATCGACTGGGTGGCAGAGGCGACGCTGGGTGGTCTGCTCAACTGCCTCAACGAGGGCGACTACCACATCTTTCACTTCATCGGTCATGGCGATTTCGACGAGCAAGCCGAGGACGGTGTGTTGCTGCTGGAGGGGCGGGCCGGCAAGAGCCAGCGTCTGACCGGTGCCGATCTGGGAGCGATCCTGGCCGACCAGCACAAGCTGCGCCTTGCGGTAG
>JBOGYB010000392.1:0-2481 GCA_050696555.1 Solirubrobacteraceae bacterium
CGCTCTGCGTCGCGCCGCCACCGACACCGCGCTCGATGCGCTGCTGC
The DNA here is from genome assembly GCA_050696555.1 of Solirubrobacteraceae bacterium. GTDB lineage: Bacteria > Actinomycetota > Thermoleophilia > Solirubrobacterales > Solirubrobacteraceae > Palsa-744. Next base: position 48 of record JBOGYB010000392.1, read on the forward strand.
TCGCATCGGGTCGCAACCGCCGCCTCAACCATGCAGCCCACCACGCTCCCCCCACACGCCGTATCCTTGTGCTCGGGGTCACCCGTCCCGAGCACCGTGACCTTTCGCTTCGCATTCAAACCGAGCTGACACGCTCTCGCCACGAAGTCGAGCTGTGCACATCAGACCCCGCGGGTCGTGGCAAGTTCCAGAACCTCAACCTGCTGCTTGAACGGCACCCACCGGAGGATCGCGACTGGCTGCTCGTCGTGGACGACGACATCGAGCTACCGGCGGGCTTTCTCGACCGCTTCGTCTTCCTCGCCGAGCGCTACTCCCTCGACCTCGCCCAACCCTCCCACCGGCTCGCCTCCCACGCCGCGTGGCAGGTCACCCGCAGGCGCGCCCTGAGCGTCGTTCGGGAGACGCGTTTCGTCGAGATCGGCCCGCTGACGGCATTCTCCCGCTCCACATTCTCCACGCTGCTCCCGTTTCCCGACCTGCGCATGGGCTGGGGTCTTGACCTCCACTGGGCCGCCCTCGCGCGCGAGCGCTCCTTCCGTTGCGGCGTCGTCGACGCCACCCCCATCGCCCACCGTGCCGCCCCCGCCGGCTCCGCTTATTCGCGCGAGCAGGCCCTCTCCGAGGCCCGCGCCTTCCTCGCCCACCGACCCTACCTACGCGCCGCCGAGGCCCAGGAAACCCTCGCCACCCACCGCCGATGGTGATCCTCCACCTCCACAACCCCACCCCCCGACCGGGTAGAGGGTGGAGGGGATTCGATACCCCCACCTCCCCGCCGAAGGCACGGCGCGGGCGATCATGAAGGTCGCCGTCGTCGCCGAGTTCTACCCCCGCCGGGGCGACCCTGTGCTGGGCGTGTGGGCACACCGTCAGGCGCTTGCCGCACGCGCCGCGGGAGCTGAGGTGCGGGTGGTAGTCCTGCACCGTCTCGTCCCCCCACGCGCCTCCCTCTCCGGTGGCCCCGGTGCACCCACGCGGGCCCTGCTCGATCTCGCCGGCGAGCCACGTAAACAAACCCACGACGGGCTCGACGTGACCTACGTCCGCTACGTCTCACCCCCCCGCTCGCGCTCCTACCACCGCTGGGGAGCATGGGCTTCTCCCGCCCTCGCACTCGCGCTGCGCCACCTGCGCCGCTCGTTCGAGTTCGATCTCATCCACGCCCACAACGCGGTCCCCCCCGGCGACGCCTCCCGCCGCTCCCGTCTGGGAGTGCCACTCGTGGTGTCGGTGCACGGTGGGGATGTGCTCTACACAGCCCCACGCACACAAGGCGGGCGCGTGGCGGTCGAACGTAACCTCACCGCCGCCACCACCGTGCTCGCCAACAGCCACGGCATCGCTGAGCTAGCGCGCCACTACGGCGCGCGCGACACACGCGTGGTGCACCTCGGCGCCGACCTCCCCGAGCCACGCGGGGCACCCGGCAGGCGCGACCCCCGCGCCCCCTCGCTTGTCACAGTCGGACATCTCGTCGCCCGCAAGCGCCACGCCGACGTACTCCGCGCGCTGGCGGTGCTCGCCAAGCGCCACCCCACCCTGCGCTACGTCATCATCGGCGACGGCCCCGAGCGGATCGCCCTCGAAGGTCTCGCCGCGCGGTTGGAGGTCTCCGACCGTGTCGACTTCCTTGGCCAACTCCCCCCGGACGAGGCGATCGAGCGGGCGCGGGGGTGCACCCTGTTTGCCATGCCCTCCACCGAGGAGGCCTTTGGGGTGGCCTACATCGAGGCGATGGCCGGAGGCATTCCCGCCATCGGCTGCCGCGGGGAGCCCGGACCGGAGGAGATCGCCGCCGCGGGCGACGGCTTCGTACTCGTCCCCCCCGGTGACATCGAGCGCCTCACGCAACGCATCGACGAGCTCCTCTCCGACTCCCAGCGACTGCGCGAGGCGTCCTTCCGCGCGCGCGAGACCGTCGCCGCCAACTTCACGTGGGAGGGGTGTGGCGAGCGGACGCTCGCCGCCTACGAGCACGCGCTGCGATGAAGCCGGTCCTGTTCGTCACCAACCACGCCCCCTCCTACCGCCTTGGCGCGTTCGAGCGCCTGGCGGCACGCGAGCACGTCGAGTTCGCGCTCTTCGGCGGCCCCCTCCACCACGGCGGCGGCGCCACCGCGAAGGAGCTCCCGTTTGCGCACCGCTTCGTGCATGAGCACACCTCGAAGGGCGCGAACGAGCTCTACGCGCTTGCCACCAGCGGACGCTACCGCGCAGTGGTGTGTCCCACGGGCGGGCGTCTCGCACTGCCCGCCACCTGGGCGGGCGCACGCCGTGCGCGCCTCCCGTTGATCCTGTGGGCATCTCTGTGGGCGCACCCCCGCAGCGTCCCTCACGCGTTCAGCTTCCTCCCACTGCGACGGCTCTACCGCTCCGCCGACGCGGTAGTCACCTACGGTCCTCACGTCAGTGACTATGTCCAGGAGAGGGG
>JBOGYB010000393.1:0-2476 GCA_050696555.1 Solirubrobacteraceae bacterium
CCCTTCAACCCACCCACCGGCGGGGGCGAGGGCGACAACCGTCCTTGCACGGCCACGCTTGGCGAGTTCCAACGCAAGCGCGCCACCGAGCGAGTTGCCCACCACATGCGCGGTGCCCACACCGATTTCGTCGAGATGACGCTCCAGGTGATCGGCGCTCGAGGCAAACGAGAGCGGGCCGGCCATGTCAAACGGAGGACCGCCATCGTGACCGGCGAGCGTGGGGGCGATCACTTCGTAGCGAGCCACGAGCTCGCCGAGAACTGGGCGCCAGTGATGCCAGGTGCCTGTGAAGCCGTGTAGCAACAGAAGCGGCTCGCCGGACCCGGCGCGGTAGAGGGCTGGAGAGATCTCGGGCATGCGTGCAGGCTACCGACCCAACGCCGGGGGCGCAAAGGACGGTTAGATTCATGGGATGAACCGGGCACACTCCGTCATCTGCTCCTCCGGGTGGTGGGCACGTAGCGTCGAGCGCAAACCTGCTCCCCTGGGGGCTCAAAGGGGTGGACCTCGGCGAGGACGTGCTCGAGATTGGGCCTGGGTTCGGCGCCACGACCCGTGTGCTTGTGCGCAGACCGGGCTCGTTGACGGTGGTGGAGCTGTCCGAGAACTACTGCGAGCACCTGCGGCAGACCCTCGACGGGGACGTGGAGATCGTGCAGGGGGACGCCACCGATATGCCATTCGAAGACGGTCGCTTCTCAGGAGTGGTGTGCTTCACGATGCTCCACCACATACCGTCGGTAGAGCTTCAGGACCGACTGCTGGGCGAGGCGCGCAGGGTGCTGCAACCCGGGGGTGTGTTCGCGGGGACGGACAACCTGGGGACAGGACTGGCGTTCACGGCGCTTCATGCGCGGGACACACTGGTACCAGTCGATCCCGATGGGCTAGCTGCGAGGCTGGAGCAAGCGGGGCTGGTTGAGCCGCGCGTCGATGTGGGGGGTCGGTCGTTTCGCTTCAGGGGCGCGTAAGGCGACGAGCTAGGCCGTCAAGTTCGACGCTTCGTCGCGCCGTGCGTAAGGGCAGCCGTGTCTCAGCTCAACACTGCCTGAGCGCATCCGCCAAGATCGCGGCGTGGTCGAAGGCAAGCTCGGGAAGATCGTCCACGGCGAACCAGCGCGCATCGCGGGCATCGTCGCCGCCCTTCACATCGCATCGACTTGGAACCCTCGTGAGGTAGACGACAGACACGGTCCAACCGCGCGGATCGCGCCCAGGCGTGTCGTAGACGCCGAGTAGCTCGAGCCTGTCCGCCCGCAGACCTGTCTCCTCCTCAAGCTCGCGCGGAGCGGCGTCGATCACCTGCTCGCCCTCGTCCACGAAACCACCCGGTAGCGCCCAGTCGCCGACGAACGGCGGGTGGCCGCGCTGCACCAACAGCACGCTTGGCGTGGGCTCGCTTGTCAAGACCACCGTATCGACGGTGAGCATTGGACGTGGATGGTTGGTCATGGCATAGCGAGCTATACACGACAGAGGGTGACGTGGTTTCGCCCCAGTTGTTCTGCGGATTCCCACCGACGGCAGCCATCGCGGGGGGCCTTAGATTGTGCTCAATCCGATATCGCGGCTAGAGCGTTCCGACGTCTACCTCCCGACGAGGCGCACGGATGCCGAAAGGATGACCTATGCACTTCAAGCCATTTACGGCCCCCGCGGCCCTCGCCCTGGCAACAGCCGCGGCCCTAGCTGGCTGCGGCAGCAGCAGTAAGCCCGCGTACTGCACACAGGTCAGCAACTTCGAGAACTCCGTCAACACCTTGAAGCAGGTTGAAGTGAGCCCTTCGAACGTCAGCACAATCGCCACCGACATCCAGAAGGTGGGCACTAGCTCGAAGGAACTCGTGTCGGCGGTAAAGACCGAATTCGCACCTCAGATCAGCTCGATGAAGGGCTCGGTGACCACACTGGAAGCTACGTTGAAGGAACTGGCAAGCGCCCCCAGCTCTTCCACGCTCACACACGCCGTCACGGTAGTCCCAGCACAGATCGAAGCACTCACGCGCTCGGCTGGCGAAATTCAGAAAGTGACGGAATCGAAGTGCAAATGAGTTCGGCCGGCTAACACCGGCTGCCAGACCATTCGGTTTTATCTACTTGCCGAAGCGTCCGTCCGGAACCCGGCGCCTTTCACTCCCTACGAATGTGGGCGGCGCTGCGAAATACAACCGGCGAGCCGCGGCGAGGACTCCATGAGTCAGCGCAACTTCAATAATCTGATTATGTTCGTATAGGCATTACCGCGGACGGCTCGGAGTCTGTTCGCACGAACGAGGGGGATATATGATGGGGGTCTTCGAGGGCCAGGGACTGACGGCGTGCTGCGCTGCACTCGTGATGAGCGTGACGGTCTGGGTGACCGCGGTCACCCCGGCGAGTGCCGCGTTGCGAGCCAATTACCAGTTTCAGAACACCCTGGTTAGCTCATTCGGTGCACCTCCCACGCTGACTACTCTCGGGCCAGGCATAAACT
>JBOGYB010000394.1:0-2464 GCA_050696555.1 Solirubrobacteraceae bacterium
GAATCAGACGATCGATTCGATGGGGATTTGATCCATGCGACAGGTCATATCCGTGAGCCTCAACGGTCGGGCCTACCAGCTCGAGGATGACGCGCACGCAGCGTTGGCCGAATATCTGGATTCGGCCGCGCGCTCGCTCGCGGGCAATCCGGATCAGGCCGAGATCCTCGCCGATCTCGAGCAGGCGATCGCGGACAAGTTGCAGCGCTGTCTCAGCCCGCACAAGACCGTCCTCGTCCGCAGTGAGATCGAGCAGGTAATCGGCGAGATGGGGCCGGTGGACGCCGGCGCCGGAAGTGGCGCCACGCGCGAGGGTCCCCATGCCGATGCGCCCGCCCAGGGTAGCGGACCGGCTGGTGCCGCCGCCGCTGCTGCCGGGCAAACCGGCGCGGTGGCCTCGAAGCGGCTCTACCAGATCAGCGATGGGGCATTGGCGTGTCCAGTCAAGGACACGTCTTCAAGTCGGTGAAAGTCCGACCGAGGCCAAAAGACTCAGACCTCGTAGCTTGGGAGGCACCGTGGCGCGAGAGCAAGACGGTGGAGCCCTCCGACAACAGACTCTGAAAGGAGGCTGCGCAAAGCACCCGGTTGTAACAGTCAGTGAACGCAGAGGTAGCCTCGTTACACGATTTTCCGGTGGCCGAGACGGTCGATAACGTGCGAAGGCAGCAAGAGCCGAGTAGCAGGAGTCTGGAGCGGCGGTTCTCACCGGCGGGGTATCAGCGGCGACAGGGTGTGACTGAAGACGTGGAAACTGGAGAAGCCCTCGATGTCCGGCGGGGAAAGCCCGTCGAGGAGGCGGCTGCCATAACCGTGAGTGGGAAAGGCGGTCGCAGGCATCAGGGTGGCGGATCGGGCCGCAGTACTGGCGATGGGCGTGCAGCAAAACGCGCCCGGAGGGAAGGGCCCGGACCGGGGAGTACTGCGCTCGTCAAGGTGAGGCAGGGGTGAGATGACAAAGGCACCTATTGAACGGCCAGCACTGCGGCTTGAGCTGCAGGATCGGCGGTTCGATTTGCAGGATCTGCGGCGACGCATTTATCGCAAGGCGAAGTCGGACAAGACGCACCGCTTCTGGGGGCTCTTCGTGCATGTGACGAAGATGCAGACCCTCGAGGAAGCCTACCGGATTGCCAAAGGAAACGGGGGAGCCCCGGGCATCGATGGCCAAAGTTTCGAAGCGATCGAAGCATCGGGGGTGGCCCACCTTCTGGAGGAGATCCGGGAAGAACTCGTCACAGGCAGCTACCAACCCAAGCCGAACCGCCGGGTCGACATACCGAAAGAGAACGGGAAAGTCAGAACGCTTCAGATCCCTTGTATCCGCGATCGGGTGGTGCAGGGAGCTTTGAAGCTGATTCTCGAAGCGATCTTCGAGGCTGACTTCTGCCCAAACTCCTACGGCTTCAGACCCAAGCGGTCACCGCACGGCGCACTGGCACAGGTCAGGCGCAGTGTATTGCGGCGGATGTCCACCGTAATCGATGTGGATCTGTCACACTATTTTGACACGATCCGGCACTCGATCTTGTTGGGCAAGATCGCTAAGCGCGTCCAGGACCCCGAGGTCATGCATCTCGTCAAGCAGATCATCAAAGTCGGTGGACAGATCGGGGTGCCGCAAGGCGGCCCGTTCAGCCCTCTGGCGGCGAACATCTATCTGAACGAGATCGACTGGATGTTCGATGCGATCCGTCGTAAGACGACACAGGGACCTTATGAGGCCGTGAACTACCATCGGTTCGCGGATGACATTGCCATCACCGTCAGCGGCCACCACACCAAACGGGGTTGGGCGCAGCGCGCCCTGCAACGACTCGAGGAACAACTGATCCCCCTCGGGGTCACGCTGAACCGCGAGAAGACCAAGATCGTGGACACGCTGGTCGGAGACGCCTTCGGGTTCCTGGGGTTTGACCTGCGCCGCGTGCGCAATCGAGAGCAGACGGGATACTTTATCCTGATGACACCGAAGAAGAAGGCCCGTAAGGCCGTCAAGGCGAAGATCCGTGAACTCATCGGACGCAGTGGCGCGATGCCTGCCCCGGTGCTGATCTCGAAGCTCAACGCCGTGGTGGCTGGATGGGTCAACTACTTCCGGGTCGGCAATGCCAGTCGTGCCTTCAGTGAAGTGCGCGACTATCTGGAGATGAAGGTCCGCACCCTGCTGACTCGGCGCAAGCGACGGCGAAAGCGCAGTATTGGTTGGCGGCGATGGAGTAACGAATATCTATACGGGGTTCTCGGGCTGTACTGGGACTGGACGCTTCATCCACTCCCGGGCCTCGGGAAGCTCACGTGAAAGTGGTCGCTGACATCGACACGACTCATAACCCTTGCGATGAATCTCGCTGGGCGAGCGGCTTGAGGGAAAACTTCACGAGCCGTTCCTATGGGGAGGGACTGGAACCGGGCCGGGCGTTCGCCAAGGTACCGCGCCAGTCCCTTACCCGACAGACCTGGC
>JBOGYB010000395.1:0-2463 GCA_050696555.1 Solirubrobacteraceae bacterium
CCACCGCACTCCGGACACGCCCGCAGGGACATGAACTCCTCGATCTTCTCTCGCGTCCACTCCGAGTCGGTCTCGCGGTAGCGACGCTGCAGGTTTGCCACCACCCCCTCGAAACGGGTGCCGTAGGAGCGGCTGCGGCCGTAGCGGTTTCTGTATGTGATTTGCAGCGGCTCGCCGTTGGTGCCATGCAGGAAGAGGTCACGCTGCTCCTGCGGTAGCTCCTCCCACGGAGCACCCAGGTCCACCTTGTAGCGCTTGGCGATCGCCTCCGTCACCTGCTCGTAGTAGTTGGAGGCGCTGTTGGTCCACGGGGCGATCGCCCCCTCACCGATGGAGAGACTGGGATCGGGGACCACGAGATCCGGATCGATCACCATCTGGGAGCCGAGCCCGGTGCACCTCTCGCAGGCTCCGTGTGGAGAGTTGAACGAGAAGATACGGGGCTCCAACTCGACGAGAGAGGGCCCGTGCTCGGGACAGGCGAACTTCTCCGAGAACGTGAAAAGCGCTCCCGCGGGCGGCTTCTGGCCCGGAATGATCTGAGCGGCCGCCGCCCTGACGCCGAGAGCACCGGAGGAGTGCGAACGAGCCGATCCATCACCGGGTACGCGACCCTCTCCTGGGTGGGTGGGATTCTCATCCTTTTCAGCCCTTGAACCGACGATCTCGATCTCCACGAGACCGTCCGCGAGCCCCACCGCCGTCTCGATCGAGTCGGCGAGACGCTTACGGATGTCGTGGCGCATGACGAGCCGGTCGACCACCACGGAGATGTCGTGCTTGTAGCGCTTGTCGAGGACGATCGATTCCTCGAGCATCCGCGTGCGCCCGTCGATCTTCACGCGCGCGAACCCATCCGCACGGAGCTCTTCGAGCAGCTTGCCGTACTCGCCCTTGCGCCCGCGCACCACAGGTGCGAGCACCATGAAACGCGTGCCCTCTACCAACCCCATAGTCTGGTCGATGATCTGCTCGGCGGACTGCCCCTGGATCGGTCGCCCACAGATCGGGCAGTGAGGCTTGCCCACCCTGGCCCAGAGGAGACGCAGGTAGTCGTAGATCTCGGTCACCGTCCCCACGGTGGAACGGGGGTTGCGCGACGTCGTCTTCTGGTCGATCGAAATCGCCGGTGAGAGGCCCTCGATCGAGTCGACGTCCGGCTTGTCCATCTGCCCGAGGAACTGCCTGGCGTAGGCTGACAGCGACTCCACATAGCGGCGCTGCCCCTCCGCGTAGATGGTGTCGAACGCCAGGCTCGACTTGCCCGACCCGGAGAGACCGGTGATCACCACGAGGGCATCCCTCGGCAGCTCCAGAGAGATGTCCTTGAGGTTGTGCTCCCTCGCCCCGCTTACGACGATCTTGTTGCTTTGCGCCATTCGCCGCTCATTGTATTGATGCGAACAGACGTTCGCCCCGGCGACTTCGGTCACCGTGCGAGATCAACCCTCGCACCTACGACCGCCTTATCCTTCGATAGCCGCGTAAACCTCGTCGAGCAGCCTGTCAGGGTCGGGCACCTCGAAGTTCTCAGTCAAGTAGCGACCGGTCTCCTCGCGGGAGTCGCCGTTGAGGGCCATGTTGAGCGCGACGAGGCGGGCGCCGTCGAGGTCGCCGGAGGTCCGCGACGCGCCGTGCCGCTCCTCAGGGAATAGGGACTCGTCTTCATGCGCATTCTCGCCAGCCGGCGCAGGCGGGTGGGCTTCCTCCGCAGGCGGCGCACCATCAAGCTCGTCGTAGGGATCTCCCTGCATCCCTCCGGTCGCGTTGCCGAAGACCTCGACGAGCGGCTCGTCGTGCACTACCGGCGCGGGCGCAGAGACGGGCACATAGGTCGCCTCCTCGGGCGAGGACGCACTTGCACCCGCGTTCACGGCCGAGCGGGCAGCGGCTGCGTCGTACAGCGCCTCCATCTCCCCCTCCACCGCAGCGAGATCGCCCGCGAGACGCCCAGCGCCGCTACGCAGGCTGTCCACGAGCGTGCGAGTCTCCCCGTCGATCGACCCCACGCGCGCGAGCAGCGCTTCTGTAGCCTGAGACACCGCCGCAACGTGCTGCTGTGCACGCGCCACCGCCTGCTCGCGGGTGCGCCCGGCGTCCGCGTCGGCCGACGCACGCGCCTGGTGGGCCTGCTCCGCCGCCTCACGCTCGATCATCTCCGCCGTGGTTTGCGCGGCCTCGAGGATCCCCTGCACCTGCGTACCCGCAGTGGCCGCCAGCGAGTCGCGCCCGCGGTTACCCAGCTCGCTGCGCAGTCCCTCTACCTCGGCAGCTATCGCCCGCAGGTGGGCATCGACGCTCGCCGGATCGTACCCGCGACGAGCGATCGGGAAATCGCGTCGCTCGATTCCCTGCCGGTCTAGCTCCATGAGGTCATCCTACGTCACCCTAGGGATGGCAGCGCAGGGATGAGGTTGTACGACACGGTGTGACTCGCGTGCGCGCGCGGAGTAGGCCTTTCTC
>JBOGYB010000396.1:0-2450 GCA_050696555.1 Solirubrobacteraceae bacterium
CGCCGACCACGAGTGGGCGACGGACAGGACGTTCCGCGGCGTGCTCGACGGTCTGCTGGGTGGTGTCGAGTTGCGGCGGTTTGCCGATGGCATGGACACCCCTCTCGCCGGGTTGTCGGGGGGAGAGCGAAGGCGGATCGCACTTGCGCGGTTGATGCTCGACCCACCAGAGCTGCTGTTGCTCGACGAGCCCACCAACCATCTCGACGTGGAAGGCGTCGACTGGCTCGCCCGCCACCTGGCTGAGCGACGGGGCTCGATGCTGGTGGTCACCCACGACCGCTGGTTCCTCGACGCGGTGTGCACCGCCACCTGGGAGGTGTCCGACGGCGCCGTGCATCAGTACGAAGGAGGCTACGCGGCGTATGTGCTCGCGCGCGCCGAGCGCGATCGCCAAGAGGCCGCACGCGAGGATCGCCGGCGGCAACTGGTCCGCAAGGAGCTCGCATGGCTGCGCCGTGGTCCCCCGGCGCGCACCACCAAGCCGAAGTTCCGGATCGAGGCAGCCAACGCGCTGATCGCCGATGAGCCAGAAGCGCGTGATAGGGCCGAGCTGCTGCGCTTCGCCACCTCCCGGTTGGGCAACAAGGTGCTCGAGGCGGTGGATGTCTCCCTGGTACTGGGCGAGCGCGAAGTTCTGCATGGGCTCACCTGGCGTTTGGGGCCGGGCGACCGTGTAGCGCTCGTGGGAGTCAACGGCTCGGGCAAGACCTCGCTGGTGAAGCTCCTCGCCGACGAGCTAAAGCCAACCACGGGCGAAGTAGAACGGGGTGCGACCGTGCGAGTGGCGCATCTCTCCCAGGACACGCAGGAGATCCCCCAACAGCTTCGGGTGCTGGAGGCCCTCGAAGAGGTACGAAGGCACGCCACCCTCAGCGATGGACGTGAGATCACGGCCTCGTTGCTGTGCGATCGCTTCGGCTTTCGCGGTGAGAAGACACGCACGTTCGTTGCCGATTTGTCGGGCGGCGAGCGCCGGCGCCTGGGCTTGATGAGACTGCTGATGGGGGGCCCGAACGTGCTGCTCCTGGATGAGCCCACCAACGATCTGGACATCGACACGCTAACCGCCCTCGAGGACCTGCTCGACGGCTGGCCGGGGACGCTCGTGGTGGTGAGTCACGACCGCTATTTCGTGGAGAGGGTGTGCGACGACGTATACGCCATCACCCCCGGCGGTGGATTGATACACGTGCCGGGTGGTATCGACCAGTACCTCGACGAGCGTCCCCACGAAGACACGAGGCAACCGGCAACGGTCGGCAAGAAGGCGGGGGTGTCGACAGGGGCAGCGGTACGGGCGGCTCGCAAGGACGCTCAGCGCGCCGAGCGCGAGGTCAAGCGGCTGGAGCGCTCGATCGAGAAGCTCGCCGAGCGCGAGCGGGGACTGCACGAGCAGATGGAGGAGAGCGCAAGCGACCACAGCCGCCTCGCGGAGGTCCACGCGGAGCTCGAAGCGCTCGCCGCCGAGCGCGAGCAACTGGAGATCGTTTGGCTTGAAGTGTCCGAGTCGCTCGAGGGATGATGCTCAGGCGACGAATTGCATCTTTCAGGACGGTATTAGAGACTGACAGCCGAGCGGCCCGAGCCGATCATCACCCAAGGGAGACACGATGGCGAAGCTGAAGTTCCAAATCGCAATGTCGGTGGACGGCTATATAGCCGGACCCAACCCGAGCGACGCTCACCCGCTCGGCGAAGGGGGGATGCAGCTACACGAGTGGGCCTTCGAGCTCGCTGCTTGGCGCAAGCCGCATGGACGGGAGGGCGGTTTTGTAAACGCCAGCACTCCCGTGGTGGAAGCATCGATTGAGAACGTCGGTGCGACGATCATGGGCCGCAACATGTTTGGCGGGAAAGGGCCGTGGGGAGCCGAACCGTGGGACGGCTGGTGGGGAGACGACCCGCCCTTTCGCCTACCTGTGTTCGTGCTCACCCACCACGCGCGCGAGCCGCTCGAGAAGCAGGGTGGAACCACCTTTTATTTCGTCTGCGACGGGATCGAGTCGGCGCTCGAGCAAGCCAAGGAGGCGGCAGGCGGCAAGGACGTATTGCTTGGCGGAGGGGCAAATGTCGCCCAGCAATATCTGGCGGCGGGGTTGATCGACGAGATGGTGCTGAACGTCGTCCCGGTTGTGCTGGGCGGAGGGACTAGGTTGTTCGAGAACGTTCCCGCCGACAGTCTCGGGCTCCAGCCACTCCAGGCGGTGGACGCGCCGGGGGTCACCCATCTGCGGTATCGCGTGGTGAGCTGAGCCGAGTCATCCACCAAGCGGCGATGGCGGGATGTGGGTTTCGCCCTTCACCTCCGGGATGCGCATCGCAACCTCGTCGGGGAAGCACCACGACCACGTCTCGCCCGGCTCGAGCGAGCGGATGATGGGGTGTCCGCTCGAGCGGCTGTGGGCGCTGGCGTGACGGTTGGGCGAGTCGTCACAACAGCCGATATG
>JBOGYB010000397.1:0-2443 GCA_050696555.1 Solirubrobacteraceae bacterium
GGTTGAAGATGCGACCGAGCGTCGCCTCACCAACGGGCACGGTGATCGGGCCGCCCGTGTCGATCACCTCGACGCCACGCGCCAAGCCGTCGGTGGTGTCCATTGCCACCACACGCACGCGGTCGTCGCCGAGGTGCTGCTGCACCTCGCACACGAGCACTTCACCGTCGGACTTGCCGTCGGCCGCCGGACGGGCGATCGTGATGGCGTGGTTGATCTCGGGCAGCTTGTCGGGGAAGACGACGTCTAGCACGACGCCCTGGATCTCCTCGATGCGCCCGACGTTGCGCGTGCCGGCTTTTGCGGCTGGCGCGTCTTGGGTTGTGGGCTTTGTGGCGATGCTGGCGTCCATTTCTCTTTCGTTTCTCCTAGTGGTCTATCAAGTCGTGGTGATTTTGCAGTGGGCTGCTAGGACGGCCGAGGGACAAACCAGACAAGGGACGCACCGAGCGCAGTGTGCTCGGCACATAAGGGAGGGAGGAGGCAGTATGGCGCAGTCCATCGGTCGTCCTAGCTGAGGCCCTCGGCTCCGGCGACTACCTCCATGATCTCCTGCGTGATCTCGGCCTGTCGAGCCCGGTTCATCTGAAGCGTGTATTCCTCGATCAGCGTGCCCGCGTTCTCCGAGGCGTTGCGCATCGCCGTCATCTGTGCGCCGAAGAAGCCGGCGGTGGACTCGATCAGGGCACGGTAGATCGAGATCTCCACGTAGTCGGGGACGAGGCGCTTGAGGATCTCCTCAGGGCCCGGCTCGTACTCCACCAGCGCACTCGGTCCCTCCTTGGGGGAGTCATCGGCAGTCGTCTCCTCGATCACCGACTGCGACAACGGCAGCAGTGTCTCGCGCGTGACGTGCTGAGTGAGCGGAGAGACATACGCGTTGTAGAGGATCTCCACACGATCCAGTCGACCGTCGACGTATCCGGTCATCAAGTCATCGGCGATCGCCCGCGCGTCGGCATAGGCGGGGCGGTCAGTGAAACCGGTGTAGCTCCCACTCAGCTCGCGCCCGCGGAACGTCAAAGAGGAGACCCCGCGACGGCCGGTGGCGTACCAGACGCTTTGAAGACCCTCTTCGGCGAGCTCGGAGCCCGCGCGTATACCGGCGCGGATTATCTGCGAGTTGAAAGCCCCCGCCAAGCCACGGTCACCCGTTATCAAAAGCAGCCCAACGTTCTCCACTTTCTCGTGCTCTGAGAGCAGCGGGAACGAGCCCGCCTCGGCCCCCGCCGCTTGCGCGGCCTGATGGGTCATCCGCCGGATCGCCTCCGCGTAGGGGCGCAGCCGTGCTATGCGCTGCTCGGCGCGGCGCAGACGCGCCGCCGCCACCATCTCCATCGCACGGGTGATCTTCTGGATGTTCTTAACCGAAGCGATTCGGTTCTTGACGTCGCGCTGGGAGGCCATGACTAAGCGGCAACGCCCTCCTCGAGCGGTAGGCCCTCCTCGTCGAGGTCGTAGCCGAAGTCGGCGGCGAACGCCTCCACTGCGGCGTGGGCGCCCTTCTGGACGTCATCGGACCAGTCGCCGCCCGCGATCTTCGCGCGCAACTCGCTGTGTTCTGCGTGACAGCGTTCCGTTAGCTCGGTGAGAAACTCGGGGACGCGATCTGCGTGGATGCGATCCAGGAAACCACTGGTTGCGGCGAAAATCTGAATTACCTGGTCCTCCACGGGAAGCGGGGCGCGCTCCCCCTGGTTGAGGGTCTTCACGATGCGCTCGCCACGCGCGAGTGTGCGCTGCGTGTCGGCGTCGAGATCGGAGCCAAACTGGGCGAAGGCCTCCAGGTCGCGGTACTGGGAGAGCTCGAGCTTGATACGACCCGCCACCTTCTTCATCGGGGATATCTGCGCGTTGCCACCCACACGCGACACGGAGATGCCGACGTTGATGGCGGGGCGCACACCCGAGTAGAAGAGCTTGGGCTCGAGGAAGATCTGCCCGTCGGTGATGGAGATCACGTTCGTGGGGATGTACGCCGACACGTCACCCGCCTGCGTCTCGATGACGGGCAGCGCGGTGAGCGAGCCGCCGCCGAGATCGTCGTTGAGCTTCACCGCCCGCTCCAACAGGCGTGAGTGCAGGTAGAAGACATCGCCGGGGTATGCCTCGCGTCCCGGCGGGCGACGCAGCAGCAGCGACATCTGACGGTAGGCGTAGGCGTGCTTGGTCAGGTCGTCGTACACGCACAGCGCGTGCTTGCCGTTGTAGAGGAAGTACTCGCCCATGGCGCAGCCCGCGTAGGGGGCCATGAACTTGATCGGCGCCGCCTCGGTGGCCGACGCGGCCACGATGATGGTGTATTCCATGGCGCCGGCCTTGCGCAGGACGGCCTCGACCGCCCGCACGGTGGACGCCTTCTGGCCGATGGCCACGTAGATGCACACCATGTCCTGGCCCTTCTGGTTCAGGATGGTGTCGACGCAGATGGCGGTCTTACCGG
>JBOGYB010000398.1:0-2428 GCA_050696555.1 Solirubrobacteraceae bacterium
CGTACACGGGAGATGGCATCCTGTACGATTCCGGCAAGTGGTCCGGCATGCACAACCGCGAGGCGCTGCCGAAGATGGCGCTCTGGCTCGAGGAACAGGGATGGGGCAAGCGCACGGTCAACTACAAGCTGCGCGACTGGCTCATCAGCCGGCAGCGCTACTGGGGCACGCCGATCCCGGTCGTGTACTGCGAGAGCTGCGGCACGGTGCCGCTCCCAACCGAGCAGTTGCCGGTTATCTTGCCGCTCGACCTCAAGCCCACGGGCGCCGGTAACCCACTGGCGGAGCGGGAGGATTTCGTCAACATCACCTGCCCAACCTGCGGGGGGAGCGCCAAGCGCGAGACAGACACGCTCGACTGCCACTTCGACGCGCTGTGGTTGTGGGTGCCGGTGTGCGTGCCGACAAGTGAGCGCGAGCAGACGCTCGAGCACATCCTCGCGCTCGAGGACCTGCGCGCGTGGTTGCCCTCCGAGCGGGTGGTGGCGGGATCGGACAGCGGGAACTTCGTGTTCGACCAGCGCACGGTGACCAAGGCGCTGCGGGATATTGGGCCGCTCGAGTTCCTGGCGGACGGAGAGCCGTTCGCGGGGTGCCTCTTCCACGAGATGGTAATCCGGGATGGGCGCAAGATGAGTAAGCACCTCGGCAACGTGGTGGACCCCGACGAGCTGGTGGAGCAACACGGAGCGGACACGATCCGGCTGGCGGTACTCTACGCAGCACGAGCCCAGCGGTCGTTGAACTGGAGCGACAGCGACGTCAAGCGCTGCCACCGCTTCCTCAAGCAACTCTGGGACTACTCCCAGGCACGCTTTGCTTTTGAGCCGGCGGCTACATCTGGGGGCGAGACGAACGGCGATGGCGAGCCCACGGTGGGGCCCGACAAGACAGAGCACCTGCGCAAGCGTTTGGAGCAGTGGTGCGCGACGGCGGTGGAGAAGATCACCGAGGACGCGAGCGAGCTCGAGATGCACAGCGCGGTGCGCAACGTGATGCGGTTGTTCGATCGTATCCGCGACTACGAGAAGCGGGTGCTCGCAAAGCGGGGGACGCTGTGCGAGGAGGACCACGAGGCGCAGGTGGAGGCGCTGCGGACACTCGCGCGAGTGCTGATGCCCTTCGCCCCCCACGTCGCGGAGGAGCTACTGATTGCATCGCACCCGGACAGCGCCGGGGAGATCGACACAACGTGGCCCACGAGCGAGCTTGTGCCACGATAGCGGTGCGATTTCGATGCCAACCAACTCGACACGGAAGGGGTGAGACCGGATGAGCGCCGTTACAGAGCGCGTGGACCTGAATGAGACAACGCGCTCCTGCGCCACTGAGCTGGTGTGCCAGAGATGCGATGTGAAGCTCCCGATCACGGACACGGAGGCGTTCTGCCCGGAATGCGGGAAGTGCTTGGACGTGGCGTACGACTACGAGCTCGCGACCTCACGTCTGAGGGAGCGGCCTATGTCGGAGCGCCCGTGGAACATCTGGCGCCTCTCCGAGCTGTCGCCGATTCGCGACGCCAACGCGCAGGCGCGGGTAGGCCAGTTCTCCGGTATGACCCCGCTGATCCCCGCCGACCGGCTCGGCGCGGCGTTGGGGTTGAAAAAACTGTACGTGAAGGACGACAGCACCTCGCGTCCGAGCCTGTCCTACAAGGACAGAGTCGTCTCCACCGCCGTGGCACGGTTGCTGGAGTTGGGTAAGGGTGAGATCGGGTGTGTGTCGACCGGCAATGTGGGCACCGCCGTCGCGTCTCTCGCCGCCAAGGCGGGGGTGACGCCTTACGTCTTCTACCCCAACCGGTTGGAGCGGACCAAGGCGAAGGCGTGCAGGGCGCTCGGCGCGAAGGTGTGCCAGGTGGCTGGGAACTACGACGAAGCCAACCGTGAGTGCAAGAAGGTGGCGGCGGCAAGCGGCCTGGAGTTCGCGAACATCACGCTGCGCCCCTTTTACGCGGAGGGGGCCAAGACGATGGCGTTCGAGATCGTGGAGCAGCTCGGGTGGAAGGCGCCCGACAACATCGTGTCGGCGACCGCCGGAGGCACGCTCTCCTCGCGTTTGCACAAGGGGCTCGTGGAGCTTGAAACGGTGGGGCTGGCGAAAACGAGCGC
The DNA here is from genome assembly GCA_050696555.1 of Solirubrobacteraceae bacterium. GTDB lineage: Bacteria > Actinomycetota > Thermoleophilia > Solirubrobacterales > Solirubrobacteraceae > Palsa-744. The sequence goes on from JBOGYB010000398.1 coordinate 2,112, forward strand.
CACCAAGATGCATATCGCCCAACCCGCGGGGTGCTCGCCGATCGCGAGTGCGATCGGGGCGGGCGACGCGGAGATCCACGCCTGCACACCCGAGACGATCGCGCATTCTCTGGCGATCGGCTCGCCCGGCGACGGGTATTTGGTGATCGACGCGGTGCTCTCCCGCCAGGGCAGCGCGGGGTCGGCCAGCGACGAGGAGATCTTCGCGGGTATCGATCTGTTGGCGGCCACCGAGGGAATCCTCACCGAGCCCGCGGGGGGCACGACCGTAGCGGTGCTCAAGAAGCTGGTGGGGGAGGGCGAGCTCGACCCGGACG
>JBOGYB010000399.1:0-2422 GCA_050696555.1 Solirubrobacteraceae bacterium
GCTCCATCTGGGTGCTCACCACCGCGTCGCCGGGTCCCACGTTGGCGCGACCCCAGGAGTACGCCACCAGGTTGATCGCCTCGGTGACGTTCTTCGTGAAGATCGTCGTCCTCGGCTCTCCGCCGACGAACGCCGCGATTTTCGCGCGCGCGCCTTCATACGCGGCGTCTGCCGCTTGCGCGAGCGTGTAAACGCCACGGTGCACGTTGGAGTTGTGCTCGCGGTAGTAGGCGTCCATCGCCTCGATCACCCGAAGGGGCTTCTGAGAAGTGGCGCCCGAGTCGAGGTACACGAGCGGCTTGCCCTCGAAATCGCGGGAGAAGATCGGGAAGTCGCCGCGCACGTTCAAGGCGCTCACGGTCGGTCTCTCTCGCTCGACGGTGCTCATCGGGCCGTCGCGTATGCCTCGATGTCTTCGCGAGCCGCCGCCAGCTTGGTGGCGATCTTCGCGCGCACGAGCTCTTCCAGTGGCTCGTCGTCGAGCTGGCCTAGCACCGGCTCGAAGAAGCCCTCCACGAGCAGTCTCACAGCGGTGGGGCGGTCGAGGCCGCGGGTTGCCATGTAGAAGATCGATGCCTCGTCCAGCTCACCCACCGTGCCGCCGTGGGAGGCGGACACGTCGTCGGCGGATACGAGTACCGAGGGAATCGCGTCGAGGCGGGCCTTCGGCGAGAGCATCATCGTGTGGATCTGCAGGTAGGTGTGTGTCTTCTGGGCGCCTGGGTCGATCTGGATCAAACCCTCAAAGCTCGCCCGGCTCTGTCCGGTGGCGGCGCCCCGCCAGTGCACGTCCCCGCCCGAGGGTCCGGTCTCGTGCAGGTCAACCGCGAAGGTGTCCAGGTGCTCCTCTGCCTCGCAGAAGAAGAGACCTCTGAATGCCATGTCCCCACCCGGCTCACTCACGGCAAGCTCGAGGTGGTGGCGCACGAGGTGTCCGCCCAACAGTGCCGGAAGCCAATGGCACCAGGCGTCGCGGCCCACTCCTACGAAACGGGTGCTTGCGTCGAACACGTCGCCGCTTTTCCAATCCTGCACCTGTGCGAGGCGGCAGCGGGCGTTGTCCTTTAGGTACAGCTCGAAGGCGCCAGCGTGCAGGGCTTGGCCCCCTGAGAAGTCCTCCGCCAGATCATGCTCGTGCACACGGAAGTCGCTGGAGGTGCCGCCAATCACGAGTGTACGGCCGTACTGCGCCACACCTGCCCCACTGATCGCGTAGACGATCTCGAACGGGTCCTGCACCGCGAGTCCATCCGGCACATAGAGAAACGCCCCGCCGCTCCAGAAGGCGGCGTTGGCTGCCTCGAGCTTGTGGCGGTCGATGGTGAGGCGCTTGGAGTACCACTGCTCGAACAGCTCTTGGTGGTCCTCCGCGGCCTGCTCCAGCGAGCACAGGATCACGCCCTGCTCGGCGAGCTTCGCGTCAAGCTCGATATGCACGGTCGAAGAGTCGAGCTGCACGATCCGACCCGCGCGCGGGCGGTCGGGAATCGCGTTCCCCACGAACTCGGGAGTGCCCTCGTCGCTTGCGTGCTCGCGCGTTGTGAGCGCATCCAGATCGAGCTCCGCGAATGTGGTGGTCCAGAAGCCCGACCTACGCCACACGGGCAGCTCGCTCTCTTGGAACGCACGCTCCGCATCGGCTCGCAGCTCAGAAAGCGATCGTCCATCGCCCGAGCCCGCGCCCGCGAGCGCGTGATAGAGCGAAGCCTCGCGGTGGCGTCCCGGCTTGACCGCTACAGGTGTGGCTCCGTTGGTGTCTGCCACAACCTCAGGAGGCACCGGCACCCACCTCCTGGCGGATCTGGTCATACCCCTCGCGCTCCAGCCTCTCCACGAGCTCAACCCCACCCTCCAGCACGATGCGACCGTCCATCAAGATGTGCACGAACTCGGGCTTCACGTAGTGCAGGATGCGCTGGTAGTGGGTGATGATGAGCGCCCCCAACCCCTGCTCGTCGTGGAGCTTCTGAACCCCCTCGGCGACGGTGCGCAGCGCATCGATGTCGAGCCCCGAGTCGGTCTCATCGAGGATCGCCACATCGGGGGAGAGCATCGCCATCTGGAGGATCTCCACCCGCTTCTTCTCGCCGCCGGAGAATCCGTCGTTGAGGTGGCGGGATGTGAACGCCCGGTCCACGTCGAGCAGATTGATCGCGTGCTGGAGATGCTCGCCGAACTCCTTCACCCGAATCGGCTCCTCCCGTTTGGCGTTGATCGCCATGCGCAGGAAATTCGCCACCGACACTCCGGGGATCGACACGGGGTACTGGAAGGCCAGGAACAGTCCCGCCTTGGACCGCTCGTGCGGCTCGGCCTCGGTGATGTCCTCGCCCTTGAACACGATCTTCCCCTCTGTCACCTCGTAGGAGGGGTGGCCGAGAAGGGTGTTGGCGAGCGTCGACTTGCCCGACCCGTTGGGGCC
>JBOGYB010000400.1:0-2421 GCA_050696555.1 Solirubrobacteraceae bacterium
TTGCAGACGGGTCCATCTTGACCGTGAACGCATCGAAAAGAACCTCTTCGCGGCGTCCTGGCAGTTCGACGTCGAACAGCTCCGCTGTCAGTCCTCTCATCGAGACGTCGGGGCTTGTCGTCAGGGGAATGCGCAGTGTCAGGGTATTCCCGTTGACTATCGGTGCGTAGGTTAAGACTCCGATGACGGTGAACAGTGGGCCGCGTGCGTGTCGTGCCGCGTCTGCTGCGGGAGGTGTCAGCGATGCGATGACTGCCGCGCCGAGCGCGAGCGCTGTCGGCACGAGACGGCCGGCTCGTCGAGGTAGCCTCGATCTATATGCCAGAGCTGCCGGAATCGCCAAAAAATACTAAAGTCCGGTTATATTCGAACTTGTAGTGGGTTTGCCCGCCGGTGGTGCTCAGGTAGACCGTCAGCCGACCCCACTTCTATGCTCCGTGGGTGGCGCACAACGACCAAGCCAAGCGCGTGGAGAGGTTGCTCGAAGGACTCAACGAGCCCCAGCGCGAGGCGGTGACGCATGGGGAAGGGCCACTGCTGATCCTTGCGGGTGCAGGGAGCGGGAAGACGCGGGTGTTGACCCACCGCATCGCCTACCTCATCTTCGAAGGGCTGTCCCATCCGAGTGAGATCCTCGCGATTACGTTTACGAACAAGGCCGCGCAGGAGATGCGTGGACGGGTGGAGCGATTGATTGACGACCCACCCGCCCGTACCCGGGGTATGTGGTTGATGACTTTCCATGCGGCCTGCGCGCGCATCCTGCGCACCAGTGGGGAGCGGTTGGGGTACACCAAGCGCTTCACGATCTACGACCAGGCGGACGCGCGGAGGATGATCAAGCGTTGCATCGAGGAGGTGGGGGCGGACCCCAAGCGGTTTGCTCCCGCGGCGATCCATAGCCAGATCTCCCAAGCCAAGAACAAACTCCTCTTCGCCGAAGATTGCGCGCAGGCGGTCGGCTCTCCCTTCGAGCAGGTGGTGGCCGAGGTGTATGAGCTGTATGAAAGCGAGCTTCACCGCATGAACGCGATGGACTTCGACGACCTGCTGCTGCGCACGGTGAACCTGTTTGAGCTCTACGAGGAGGTGCGCGAGCGGTACGCCCAGATGTTCAAGGATGTGTTGGTGGATGAGTACCAGGACACCAACCACGCGCAGTACCGGCTGTTGCAGCTGATCGTGGGTGGGGGCCGTCGCGCGCCCACACGTGGGGAGCGTGTGAATATCCCCGGCCACCGCAACCTGGCGGTGGTGGGTGACGACAGTCAGTCGATATACGGGTTCCGGGGCGCCGATGTCAGCAACATCCTCGACTTCGCCGACGACTTCCCCGACGCGAGGGTGGTGAAGTTGGAGCAGAATTACCGCTCCACCCAGAACATCCTCTCCGCGGCGAACGCGGTGATTGCCAACAACCGTGGGGGCATCGCCAAGCGCCTCTGGTCGGAGAAGGGGGCGGGCTCGCCGATAAGGGTGCACGGTCTCGAGGATGAGCACGCCGAGGCGCGTTTCGTGGTGGGGGAGATCGAGCGGCTCGTCGACGAGGGGGCCTCGCGCGCGGAGATCGCCGTGTTCTACCGCACCAACGCGATGTCGAGGGTGATCGAGGATATGTTGGTGCGCCGCGAGATCGCCTATCAGGTGATCGGGGGTACGAAGTTCTACGAGAGGGCGGAGATCAAGGATGCGATCGCCTACCTCGCGTGGATCGCCAACCCCTTTGACGTGGTGAGCTTCCAGCGTGTCGCCAATTCCCCGCGGAGGGGGCTGGGTCAGACCTCGCTCTCGCGCATCGTCGCCCATTCCGTCACGGTCGGGCAGTCGGTGTGGGAGGTGTCCACTGCCGCGGAGCGCATCCCCGGGCTCGGCACGGCGGCGATCAAGTCGCTCACCCGCTTCATGTCCACGATGGAGGAGCTAGCCGCGCTTGCGGCCGACGGGGTGCCGGTGGGTGATCTGATGAAAGCGGTGCTCTCGCGCAGTGGGTACACCGAGGCGCTGGAGTCGGAGTCGGTGGGTGGGGGAGAGAAGGCCTTCGAAGCGCAGGGGCGCCTGGAAAACCTCCAGCAACTCGTCGAGGTGGCGCACGAGTTCGACGCGTCCATGCAGGCCGAGGAGGACACGCTCGAGCTGTTCCTGCAGGAGCTCGCACTGAAGTCCGATGCCGACTCTCGCTCGGACGAGGAGGGGTTGGTGACCCTGATGACGCTGCACAACGCCAAGGGGCTCGAGTATCCGATCGTGTTCGTCGCGGGGTGCGAGGAGGGTGTCTTTCCCCACCAGCGCGCGCTCGACGAAGGGGGACTGGAGGAGGAGCGCCGGCTCTTCTATGTCGCGGTCACTCGCGCGATGCGTGAGCTGTACTTCACCTATGCTCGCCGTCGCTCGGTGTTCGGGGCCTCCACGTATGGCCTGAGC
>JBOGYB010000401.1:0-2419 GCA_050696555.1 Solirubrobacteraceae bacterium
GCGAAGAACTGTTGCGCACCGAGATCGGTTACTTGGGCGCAACCACCCTGTTGGCGCTGATGCTCGGTGCGGTCTACCGGCGTGGCGCACCCGCGCCTCAGACGGCGCCCGCCGCCTCCACGATCGCACGGTAAGTCTCAGCGGGGTCAGGCGCCCCGAAGATGGCGGAACCCGCCACGAAGAGGTTGGCGCCGGCAGCACGACAGCGAGGGGCCGTGTTTGGATCGACGCCACCGTCGACCTCCAGTGCAACCCCCTCGCCGATGATGTGGCGCAGGCGGGTGACCTTGTCGAGTGTGCGCTCGATCAGCGGCTGACCTGCCCATCCGGGATTGATGGTCATGCACAGCGCGAGATCGATCGCGCTAGACACCTCGGCGAGCGCACCCACGGGCGTGGCGGGATTGATGGCGACACCGGCGGTGGCCCCACCGTCACGCACGAGGCTCGCGGCGTAGGCGGCGTGCGGCGTGGCCTCGGCGTGGAAGGTGATCGAGTGCGCCCCGGCTTTGAGGAACTCGGGGATTTGGCGCTCGGGGCGCTCGATCATCAGGTGCACGTCGAGCACAGCGCCCGCCCCCTCCGCCTGCTCGCGCAAGGCCGCGACCACGAGCGGGCCGATCGTGATGGGGGGGACGAAGTGACCGTCCATCACATCCACGTGGATGACCCTCGCGCCCGCATCCAACACTTCTTGCACCTGCCCTCCCAGCCGCGCGAAGTCGGCCGACAGGATCGACGGCGCCACACGCACCTCGCGCAGGAGATCTCCGGTTGCCACGCTCAGATCCTTTCAGTCTGCTTCGTCAGATGGCCATCAGCATCGAATCGCCACAGTTATTGCACTTCAAGATCGCAGTGGAGGACATACGCACGATCGTGGAGTGCTCGCCGCAGTTGGGGCACACCGAGGAAAGCTCGAAGCGGTGCAGGCAGTACACGCAGCGGTAGCGTCCGGGGAGGTTTGTGGGACGCAGCCATGGCTCCTGGCAGTGCGGGCAAAGGGGCCCGAGATTGACAGGCTCTTTCGCGGCCGTGGGATGGTCGTCCTCCATTTGCGTCAGAGCCTACTCGCAGAGGAGTCTCTTACCCGCCGCATACGCGCAACGAAGAAGCCGGCCATGCGCTCACGGTGGGGCATCGTCAGCATGAACTTGCTCGCACGGGGATGGGTGTGGATCGTCTGGTCACGCGTGAGGTCGTCGAGCGCGAAGTCGGAGTTCTCACCGAGGAACAGCTCTATCTGTTGCTCGTTCTCTCTGGGTGAGATCGTGCACGTGGAATAAACCAGCACGCCTCCCGGACGGAGCGCGGCGGCGCCCGCGGCGAGAATCCGAGCCTGGATGCCTGTCATCTCCCGCACGCTCTCGGGAGTGACCCGCCAGCGCAGGTCGGGGCGCGACTGCAGCGTGCCGAGGCCCGAGCAGGGCGGATCGACGAGCACACGATCGAACACCGCTCCCTCCCGGCGGGGGGAGGCAGCGTCAGCCAGATCGACTCGCACGCTGCTCGTGCGAAGACGCCGCGCCGTCTCCTGCAAAGCCGCGGCTCGCGCGGGGTTGCGCTCCACCGCCAGCACCTCCCCCTCGTCCCCCATGAGCGCCGCGATATGGGTGCTCTTGCCGCCCGGAGCGGCACACAGATCCAGGACCCGCTCGCCGGGCCTGGGGTCAAGCGCACGCGCCACGAGCATCGCCGCGCGCGACTGCGCGATCACAGCGCCCGAGCGCCACGACTCGGAGGCGTGCAGGTCGAAGGGGCCGTCGACCACAAGCGCTTCGGGTAGCTCTGGGTCTGTGTGGAGCGATACGCCGAGGGTTTCAGCAACCGCACCTGGATCGGCGACCAGCGTGTTCACCCGCAGCACGAGCTCGCCGGGATCGTTATCGGCGGCCAGCAGCGCTCTCGCCTCCTGCGACCCCAGCTCCTCCCACCACAGCCGCGCGATCCACTCGGGATGCGAGTGCATGACCGCCGCCTGCCCGGGAGTCTCGTCACGCAGATCGCCCAGGAGCGTGTCGGCGCCTTCGCGCGCTGCGCGCCGCAGGACCGCGTTGACGAGACCGTGGGCGGCTCGCGGGCCGTGCAGCTTGGCGAGCTCCACCGCATCGGCCACCACAGCACGGTCGGGGGCGCCGCTTGTGTAGAGCATCTCGTAGAGCCCCAACCGCAAAGCGGCTAGTAGAGGAGCGTCGAGCTTGCCCACCGGTCGTCCCGCGAGCCGCTCGATCAGATGGTCGAGTGTGCCTCTCCTTTGGATCGCGCCGAACGCGAGCCGCATCGCAAGCGCCCGATCGCGTGCGTCGAGCGAGCGCGCCTCGGTTTGCAACGCGCGGTCGGCGTAAGCGCCCTGCTCGAACACTCGGCGCGTGACCGCGTATGCGCAGATACGCGCCTTAGCCGGCATGCCCGCGCAGGT
>JBOGYB010000402.1:0-2418 GCA_050696555.1 Solirubrobacteraceae bacterium
GGAGTAGCGCGACGATGCGTCGTCGCCGTACCGGCCGACGAACGGCTGCCGGTCGACCGCACCGCTCCACACGACCAGCTCGCCGGGGATCTCGTCGAGGAAGCGCGACGGCGGGTTCCACGACGGCGCGCCCCATGCCGAGCGCGACAGCGCCCGGGACAGGTAGAGGTGCTCACGGGCTCGGGTGATCCCGACGTAGGCGAGGCGACGCTCCTCCGCCATCTCGGCCGGATCGCCGAGCGTGCGCAGGTGCGGGAACACGCCGTCCTCGAGGCCGGTCAGGAACACCACCGGGAACTCGAGCCCCTTCGCCGCATGGATGCTCATCAAGCGCACCGCGTCGAGCTCCCCGTCGGCGACGGGGGCATCGGGCTCGCGGCTGCCGAGGGCGCCTTCGACATGCGCGACGTGGTCGAGGAAGCGGCGCAGATCGCGGCCCTCCTGCGCTTCGAAGCCGCGCGCGAGGCGGATGAGCTTGTGGATGTTCGCCAGACGGCGCTCACCCCAGTTCAGAGCGAGCACGTGCGCCTCGTAGCCGGTGGCGGCAATCACTCGTCGCAGCAGCTCCGGGAGGGGTCGCAGTGGAGCGGTGGCGCGCTCGCCGGCAAACAGCTCGCGGAATGCTCCCACGCGTGTGGCGTCATCCGCCGGAAGCAACCGCTGGAGTTGGTCGGGGGAATCGCTCATCGCCTGCCACACCCCACCACCCCCCTCGCGCGCGGCGCGTGCGATCAAGGCGAGCCCATCGCTCGAGACACCCACGAGCGGGGAGGCAAGCGTGGAGTAGAGCGAGAGCTCGTCCAGCGGATTGGCGATTGCCCGCAACCACGCGAGCAGGTCCCCCACCTGCTGGTGACTCCAAAAGCCCCCCACCCCCGCGAGCGTGCGCAGGCCGAGCCGGCGCAGAGCGGTCTCGTACACGGGTAGGTCGGAGAGCGCGCGTAGCAGCACCACAACCTCACCCGCACGCGCGTGCCCGTCGGCGACGAGCTCGGCAACACGCGCGGCGAGCAAACGTGCCTCTGCCTGGCGCCAGGGTGTGGCGTCCGGCAATCCCTCGAGCTCCTCGTCAACTGGCTGCTCCTCCCAACCGCGCTTGTCGCACAGCAACAGCTCGACTATGGGCTCGGCCTCTTTTTTTTGAGATACACGCATCGTGCGTAGCGGGGTGAACCGTCTCCCCATGCGCGTTGCGAACAGGCGATCGACGGCGCCGAGGATCGCCGGGAGGCTGCGGAAGTTGGCGGTGAGCGCGAGGCTTCCCCCTCGTTCCTCGAGTTGGGAGCGCCGCTCGCGGAAGAGCTTCACGTCGGCGTGGCGGAAGCTGTAGATCGACTGCAACTCGTCGCCCACGGTGAAGAGGTTGTCGCGGTCGAGCGCTCTCAGAATCTCCAGCTGGCGAGGGTTGGTGTCCTGGAACTCGTCCACCATCAGCAGCTCGAAGCGGGTGGCCCACGCCTCACGCACATCCGCACGGCTCTGGAGCATGTCGCGGGCCAGGAGCTCGAGGTCGTCGAAGTCGAGCACCCCCCGCGTGTGCTTGCGACGGGTGTAGGCGTCGCCGAAGCGCTCCACGAGCTCGCCGAGCAGCTCGCAGGCCCTCTCCGCCTCCTCCCCACACTCGGTCGCCGGCGCCTCCGAGGGCATCGGCTCCTCCTCCCACAGCGACTCTTGCACAGGGGTCTCCAAAACCCTCGCTTCTTCCGGTACACCCGCGGGCGCGGCAAGGAGGGGGCGAGAGAGGTCCGCTTCTGTCGCAACCACCGTCCCCCCGGAGCGAGGCTGTGGCAGCCGTGGCTGTGCCTGCCCCTGGGAGCGCAACTGCATGTAGGCCCCCACCACCATCGCCCTCAGCGGGTCAGGGCCGTATGCCGCCACGAGATCCACCGCCTCCTCCCGTTCTCCCTCCACGAAACCGCCGAGGGCATCGGCGAAAGCGAGGGTACGCAGACGGTCGGCGAAGCTCTCCTCGAAGATTTGAAAGCCCGGCTCCACCCCCGCCTGGAGCGGGTGGATGCGCAAGAGGCGTGCGCAGAAGCCGTGGAACGTGCTCACGAAGGCACCCTCCGCGTCGCGCGCCGCGTCGCGCTCCCCCAGCTCCAGCAGGCGCGCCCTCACCCGCACGCGCAGCTCCCCCGCGGCGCGCTCGGTGAACGTGATCGCAAGTATCCGCCCGGGGGACACTCCGTCGATGCGTACTGCCCGCACGAAGCGCTCCACCAGCACGGAGGTCTTGCCGCTACCGGCCCCCGCTGCGAGCAGCAGCGAGCCCTGACGGCGCTCGACGGCCTGCTCCTGCTCGTCGGTGAGTACCCCCTCACTCACCGCTCACACCGGCAGATAGTCGGATAGGAGCAACCCCCGTTGTAGGCACACGTGTCGGGGCGGGGCTCGAGGGCACCGGCCCTTGCCTCGCCC
>JBOGYB010000403.1:0-2410 GCA_050696555.1 Solirubrobacteraceae bacterium
CATGAAGACGCTGCGCAAAACGCTCGACGAGGATCGCACCAAGACGTTCACCGCCGAGCTCTCGCGGCTCGGGTTGGTGGAGATGACGCGCCAGAACGTCACCGAGGGGGTGCGCGAGATCATGAGTCGCCCCTGCCCCACCTGCGATGGGGAGGGGGTGATTCGCTCGGAGGAAACCATCGCGATCGAGTTCGAGCGCAAGCTACGCGATGTTGTTGCAGAGCACCCCGACGACGAGGCGTTCTTGGTGCAGATCAATCCACGCGTCACCGCCGAGTTCACCGGACAGGGTTCGCGTGTGCTGCACGCCCTGGAGGCCCAAACCGGGCGCTCGTTTCACTTCGAGGGCTCCGAAGGGCTCGTGCTCGACCATTTCGCGATCACCTTCCAAGGCACGCGCGAGGAAGTCGAAGAACGTGCGCTCCCGTTTCGTGAGGGCGATGAGGTGCTCGTGGACATCGTCGAGCCCCACATGTACGACGTGGACGACGCCGTCGCCAAGCTCGACGGGTACATCATCTCGATCGCAGGGGCAGCTCGCTACGTGGGGGAGAAGCGCATGGTGCGCGTAGAGACGGTCGGGCGTACCGCTGCCTCGGCGCTGCTGTTGGACGAGAATGGCGAGGTGATTGCCCCTGCGCCACGTCCCGCCGCACGACCGGCGGCCAAGCGCTCGCGTAGGCGCAGCTCCAAACCGGCCGCGAAGCCCGCCGTGGAAGAGCCGAAGGCGAGCGACGACAACGCTGTCGAGCCGGTCGCCGCGATAGAGCCGCCCGTCGACTCTGACGAGCTGAGCGGGCAGGCGCCGGACGAGGGCGGGGAGGATGGCCTACAATCCAAGCCTCGGCGCCGCGGCCGCAGAGGTGGACGGCGCCGTTCGACTGCCAAGGCCCAGGCAACCTCGGAGTAAGAGAGCATATGTACGCGATCGTCAAGACAGGCGGCAAGCAATACCGTGTCGAGCGGGGCCAGACCCTGCTCGTGGAGCGCCTTGCAGCCAAGGAGGGTTCGAACGTCGCGCTCGAGCCGATCCTCTACCGCTCCGAGGACGCGGTGTTCGACACGGCTGGGTTGAAGAAGGTGAAGGTCACCGCCAAGGTGGTCGCCCACGAGCGTGGTGAGAAGCTGCGTGTCTTCAAGTTCAAGCCCAAGCGAGGCTACAAGCGTCGCACCGGCCACCGTCAGGAGCTGACGCGTATTGAGGTCACCGATATCTCGATGGGGGCCGCTACACCCAAGAAGACCGCCGCCGAGAAGCCCGCGGCCGAGAAGCCTGCGACCAAGACCAAGGAGGCCCCGGATGGCGCATAAGAAGGGACTCGGCTCCAGCCGCAATGGCCGCGACTCCAACGCGCAGCGTCTCGGCGTGAAGACGTTCGCCGGACAGACCGTCACCGGCGGAGAGATCATCGTGCGTCAGCGCGGCACCCGCTTCAAGCCCGGCACGGGCGTGGGGATCGGCAAGGACGACACCCTCTACGCGCGCGCGGCCGGCACAGTGCAGTTCACGACCGGCCGTAGGGGCAGGGTTGTGAACGTGCTCAGCGCCGGCGAGTAGACGCCCAGGCCGGCGCGCCTCGCGCGCGCCGGAGTACGGCGCCGGCGTGTGCACGCGTTCGAGCCTGCGCTCAAAGCGCGTCATATATTCAGCGAGGGAGCAATGCTTCACGACCGCGCGAGAATCGAAGTGAGGGCCGGCGCCGGGGGCGACGGTTCGGCGGGCTTTCGCCGCGAAGCGCACGTACCTCGTGGTGGGCCCGACGGTGGCGATGGAGGGCGCGGGGGGGACGTGGTGCTCGTCTGCGACGATTCGCTGCGCGATTTGCAGAGCTTTCACCGCAAGGCTCACTACCGCGCCGGTCGTGGAGGTCATGGTGGGGGTGCACTGCGCCACGGCGCCGACGGCGAGACGCTTGTGGTGCGTGTACCACCGGGTACCCAGGTAGAGGGCGTGGAGGGCGATGTGGTCGAGCGCCGTTGGGACCTGCTTGCCGCAGGTCAGCGTGCGGTCGTCGCCAAGGGTGGCTCGGGAGGGAGGGGCAACAAGCGGTTTGCCACCCCAACACGCCAAGCGCCTCACTTTGCCGAGCGCGGTCTTCCGGGCGAGGAGGGCTGGCTACAGCTACGGCTGAAGCTGCTTGCCGACGTTGGTCTTGTGGGGTTGCCAAACGCCGGCAAGTCCTCGCTGCTGGCGCGACTTACGCGTGCGACCCCGAAGGTTGCCGACTACCCCTTCACCACGCTCTCCCCCGTGCTTGGGGTTCTGGAGGGCGATGAGCGTCAACTTGTGATCGCGGACATCCCCGGCCTGATCGAAGGCGCGAGCGAAGGGGCAGGGCTCGGGCACGACTTCCTTGCCCATGTCGAGCGTACGCGACTGCTCGTGCATGTTCTTGACATTGCGCCGGGG
>JBOGYB010000404.1:0-2409 GCA_050696555.1 Solirubrobacteraceae bacterium
CCCCCGAGCAGCTCGACCTGACCCTGTCCGCTGCCACCGCGGCCTTTGCGGAGCTCACGTGAGCGACGAGCTCCTCCCCGCCTCCGCCACGCACGCGATTGACGACGGCGGAGCCCCCACCTCCGCGTCTCTCTCACGCTTGCGCGCGCTGCTCTACGAAGAGGGCGGCTTGATGAGAAGCTTGCTCCGGGAGGGTGTAAAGGACACCGGCGAGGTGCCGAGCGGTCCTGCACAGCTCGCCGCCTCGGGACCACGGGCGAATGGGCGGGGGTCCGACTACGAGCTGCTGATCGAGGCGATCTACGAGGGCTACCTACTGCACTACCACTCCCCCCGCGTGGTGCGCTCCCCCGAGGACGACCTCGGTCTACTGGCCGGCGACCGGCTCTACGCGCTCGGTCTCGCTCGCCTGGTGGCCCTGGGCGACGTGGAGGCAGTGGCGGAGCTCGCGGACGTGATCACCCTCACGGCGCTTGCCCACGGAGGAGGCAACCGTGAGCTTGCCGATGCCGTATGGGTGGCCGGAGCACGGGCTGTGGGCTGGGGTGGGAGCCCCCTTCACGAGCACGCCAAGGAGCTCGTACGTGCCGGCTCCCCCGAGGCGCTGGAGGCTATGCGGAGCCTCGCCTCCGCCTGAAGCCCCGCTGAGCCGCCGGGGGGCGGCGCACTCGATATTGTTCCCCCTGTGTCCGACAAGCACAGCCAGCACAAGTCGCGTTATACGGCAGACCGGCAGATCCCAGGGGCCTTCGACGGCGAGACAGTGACACGCAGGCGGTTCATGACCGTCAGCTCACAAGCCGCGGGCGGGATCGCGGCCGCCTCCTTCGCGCTCCCCGCGCTTGGATTCGCGATCGGGCCGATCTTCAAAGAGGCCCCCCACACGTGGGAGAGCGTCGGCCCCACAGACATGTTCCCCGACAACAACTACGTCCCCACGGTCGTCACCCTCACGCCAGGGATCGGCGAGGCGGGCAAGACCACCGTGTACGTACGCAAGCGCAATCCCCTGATCGACAAGGACAAGACCGACCGCGACGCCCTTTTCATCGCGATCAGCTCCCGCTGTGCCCACCTCGGCTGCCCCGTGCGCTGGGTGGACGCCGCCGAGCGCTTCATCTGCCCCTGTCACGGCGGCGTATACGATCTACTGGGGCGTCGCGTAGGCGGCCCGCCGGTGCGGCCTTTGGATCGCTTCTACACACGGGTCGTGCGCGGTCAGGTGCAGATCGGCCCACGCTACAGCGTGAACAGCGAGCTGGAACGCTTCTCCCCGCGCGACCCCGGCGAGCCCATCGACGGCATCGGCCAGTACATGTACCCCTCCCGCCCATCGGCCAGGAAGTAGACCCCGGTGGCTCGCGCTCCCAAGCTCCCCGCTCCCCCGATGCCCTCCGCCCTGAAGGCCCCCCCGCCGCGACCGGGGGACGCGAACGGCAAGCTCACCCCCGCCGATCACGCTAAGGAGGCCGGCGCGAGCGTCGTCGACTGGGTCGACGAGCGCACATCCCTCAGCGGGGCGGCCCGCTGGATGATGTTCCGCAAGGTCCCCAAGGGCACCAACTGGTTCTACACGCTCGGCTCCGCCACCATGTTCGCCTTTCTCTCGCAGGCCGTCACCGGTGTGTTCTTGGCGATGTTCTACCGCCCCGACCCCGCGGGAGGGGCCTACGAATCGATCCGCCACGTCACCAACGACGTGTTCCTCGGCCAGTTCGTGCGGGGGATGCACAAGTGGGGGTCCTCCGTGATGGTGATCCTCGTGTTCCTGCACATGGGGCGCACGTTCTTCTTCGGCGCCTACAAGTATCCCCGCGAGCTCAACTGGGTGATCGGGGTGGTGCTCCTGATCCTCACGATGACGATGTCCTTCACCGGATATTTGCTCCCGTTCGACCAGCGCGCCTACTGGGCGACGATCGTGGGTGTCAACATCAACGGCACCGGCCCCCTGCTCGGGCCTTATCTGAGCGACTTCCTGCGCGGCGGTCCCGAATTCGGGGCGGTCACTCTGTCGCGCTTCTACGCGATCCACATGATGCTCGTCCCCGGCCTGCTCGCCGCGCTGATCGGGGCCCACCTGTATCTCGTCGCCAAGCTCGGCACCACCGCCCCCCCGTGGTTGAAAGCCGACAAGAAAGCTGAGCTGCGCGAGGCCGACGCATGAACCGCCGCGAGAAGGAGCAGTACCTCCGCGAGTACTCGATCCAGAAGGCCGAAGGCAAGCCGTTCTTCCCCTACGCCGTCATGAAGGACTCGCTGATGGCGTGTGTGGTGATGGCGTGCATCATCACGATGTCCCTCGTGCTCGGCGCGGAGCTCGGGTCGAAGGCGAACCCCACCACAACCACCTACGTGCCGCGCCCCGAGTGGTACTTCTTCTTCCTCTTCGAGGTCCTGCGCGTAGTC